>SVUC01000013.1 GCA_015063455.1 Oscillospiraceae bacterium | reverse complement strand
TTGCGGAAAGATATTTCAACTCGGCAGAAATAGCATACCTGAAAGAGTCAAGTGATCCCGAGCGTGAGTTTTACGATATTTGGTCAAAAAAAGAGGCTGTTGTTAAAATGCTTGGATTCGGTATTAATTCGAGGTTTTCCTCATTCAGCACAGTATCAGAGTACTTTGAATTTGATAAGGAAAAAATTGTAATTTCAAACGTCATTCTTCCAATCACAGAAAAATACAGTGCTTTCGCGGCAAGTGGAGAAAAAAAGAGCTTCAAAATAATTACGCTATGAAAATCGGTATGATCGTGTATATAAAAGTGAAGGAATAAATATGCTTGGAAGAAAAAATATAGATGCAACCAAAGGACCGATCCTACAGCTGATAATATTATACTGTATTCCGCTGATCCTTGCCACACTTGTACAAACGTTATTTAACGCTATTGATGTTGCGATACTCGGCAACATGGCAGATTCAACTTCCGTTGCATCTGTTGGAGCAACGACTGCTATATTCCATCTTCTTGTAAGTGGATTTGTGGGTATTGCTTCCGGACTTAAAATACTTTTGGCTCGACACATAGGTGCACAGGATTCGAAAAGAATTCTTGAGTCTGTCGGAACCTCACTTATATTCTCTTTTATTTTCGGCATATTGGTTGCCGTTCTCGGATTCTTATTATCGCCCGTGTTTTTGAATTTGACAAAATGTCCTGCCGACTGTTATGACGGTGCTGTTATATACCTTCGTATATATCTTGGGGCAGCACCTGCTATTCTGCTTTATAATTTCGGTTCTTCTGTCATCACAGCAAACGGAGATACTCAAAGACCGCTTTACTATATGCTCGCAGGCGGTGTGATCAATCTCGTATTAAATATCATTCTTTGTCTTATTCTTCCACAGAAAGTCGTTGCGGTTGCTGTTGCAACAGCCGCGTCTCAGATATTCAGCGCCATTCTTACGCTCAAACGCATTTTCAAGCTGTATGATCTTAAACTAAAAAAGATCCCATTCAGTTTTATGTCCCTTTTTGCAATGCTCCGTTTCGGTATTCCGCTTGCAATTACAAATACACTATATCCCCTGGCTAATCTTCAGATACAATCTGCGATCAACAGCTTCGGCTCTGCAGCGGTCGCTGGAAGCAGTGCAGCGTCAAACCTCGAAAGTATTGCTTCGTCTTTTACTTCGTCGTTTGCGACCACTACAAGCGTATTTATAAGCCAAAACATAGGTGCAAACCTTTCGGAGAGAGTAAAACAATCATTTTTTTATAATTTATGCTTAGGTATAACAGCCGGATTTGTGATCGGAGGATTTTTATATCTTACCGGGGATTTTTGGCTTTCACTTCTCCTTGGTTCTGAGAGTGCCGAAGCCGTTGGATTCGGAAAAATTCGTTTGTTTTTTGTTACTTTGATGTATTTTATAGCAGGCGCAAATGGCGTCCTCAGCAACACAGTACAGTCATTCGGATACCCGGTCGTAAGCTCAATAAGCTCCATATTCTGCATTCTCGTATTCAGAATAATATGGATGAGCTTTGTTTACCCTGCATTCCCCAATTTCTACTGTCTGAACGCTTGTTTCACTGTATCGTGGATCCTGCTTCTTCTCTGTAATATCGTATTCGCCACAATTTTCTTCAGGAGATACTTGAGGGGCAAATATAAGCATCTCTAAAACAACAAATATGAAAACAGGACTTTCCTTTTTAAGAGAGTCCTGTTTTTTTGAATGATGATTATCTGTTGTTTACGGAATGCTTCATTTTATCAGCATCGAGAGGTGGCATGGGAGGCCGTTCACCGTTTTTCGTATGTGGAGGCATCGGTCCGTCAAATTTGTGAGGTATTCTTGATGTCTCTTCTTTACCCTCGTTGATAAACTGCTCAGCGGATACTCCGTCAATAGGAGTTATGTATCTCTTCGCCTGTGTTGTGAAGAGCTCGTAGTAGATTCCGCGTTTTTTCATAAGCTCGGAGTGATTTCCGATTTCAACTATAGATCCGTTCTCAAGCACGACGATCTTATTCGCAACTGTTGCGCTGGAGAGTCTGTGTGACACGAAGATCGTGGTTTTATCTTTTCTGAGGTTATCGAACTGATTATATATTTCCTGCTCTGCAATCGCGTCAAGGCTTGCTGTGGGCTCGTCCAGGATGATTACATCCGAGTCGCTGAAAAATGCCCTTGCGATAGAAAGCTTCTGCCACTGACCGATAGAAAGCTCTATACCGTTTTCCTCAAAGAAACGCATAAGAGGTGTGTCATATTTATCCGGAAGTCTTTCAATAAACTGATCCGCTGACGACTGACGAGCCGCTAACATAATATCATCGTCATCGGCATCTCTGTCAAGTTGACCGAATCTGATGTTTTCTTTTACGTTCACCGCATATTTACCGAAATCCTGGAAGATAATTCCGAACATTGAATATAAGTCTTCGACATCGTATTCCTTTATGTCGTGTCCGTCAAGGAGAATTTGTCCTTCGGTTGGATCGTAGAGTCTTGTCAAAAGTTTGATGAGCGTAGTTTTTCCTGCACCATTCAATCCGACAAGTACGCAGGTATCTCCCGGATCAAGCTTGAGATTGATGTTATTGATAACACTTCTCTCTGTTCCCGGGTAAGTAAACGATACATTCTTGAATTCTATCGTATGTCCTGTGTGGTGTTCTATTTTTCTCGGTTCGGGGAGAGATGATACGATAGTTCTCTCCTCATTCATAAATCTGATAAGGTTATCAATGAAGAGTGTTCCCTCATAGATAGATGCGGTTGTTGAAATTATCGTTCCGATTCCGCCTGCGATCGACATCAAAGCACCCGTATAGAGTGAATACATACCGATCTCGTATTCGCCGTTTGCTACTCCTTTAGCGATATATAGGAAAAGCGCACAGTTGATAATTGTTGTAAATAGAGTAATTCCTATATTCCACAATCCTTCTCCGACGAATAGCTTTCTGAGTCCTCTGAAGTATTTAAGGAAAGTTTCCTGGTAACGTCCGATGAAAAGATCTGAAAGATTAAAAAGTCTGATCTCCTTTACCATATCCTTGTTTGTCATGAGCTCTGAATAATAGCTCATCTGACGTCTCTCTTTTGAGTGGAATCTGATATAGCGGAAGTTTTTCTTTCTGTATGAGAAGTTGATTATTGCCGTAGGAACACTCATAAGAATGATAATGAGGGGAGCGAACGCGCTGACACCCGACAAAATCACGATAAAGGACACCATACTGATTATGGTACTGATTATAGTGAAATTGGATTCGAGAATTCGTATCGGGCGGTTACCCGCTTCTCTCTTTGCGTTCTCAAATCTCTCATAGAATTCGGGAAGGTCAAAGCTTGCAAGATCGACCTCACGTGCCTTACGCATAATTTTAAGGTTAACGTGGTTTACAACAAGCTCACCCGATATATTATTGAGGATACTGCTTAGTCTGCTGATAAAACTGGAGAGGAAGTTGAATCCAAACTGAAGTATTAGGACTTTCATAACAGAATCAAATTCGCTCGGATTTCCGCTGACGGCTGCTGTATATGCGGAGGCGATAGAATTGAGAAGATTAGCTCCGATAAGTGAACTGATAACGGGAGATGCTCCGTTCCATATCGCCATAAAAATCATAAAAAACAGGATCCACGGTTTTGTATCCCATACTATTCTGAAGATATAGAACAAACGGTAGAAAAATTTTGTAACGACATTATAAAGATATCGCGGCACTTCCTTTATTGATTGCGGTTTCGGTTCCTTGAGCTTTGCGATCATTTTCTCGCGGCTCATAAAGTTTGGTCCTCCGGGTCCCATATTATTCTCCTTTATTTTGTTTTGATTCTATTAATTTGCTGAGGATTACTGCAAGCTCCTCCTTCTCTTGATCGCTCAATGCCGATAGGAAATCTTCTGCGTGACGTTTGTGAGCGTCTCTGAACGTCTCCACACGTCTTTTTCCCTCTTCTGTGAGAGAGACTATTGTTTGTCTCTTATCCTCGTCAGATTGGCGTCGAACGATCAGCCCGTCTTCTTCGGCTTTCACAAGAAACTCTGATAACGACTGCGGTCTGATCTCAAGTCGTGCTGCAAGATGAGCTTGGTTCATCTCACCCTCGTCTGCTAAAAGTCCAAGCATCCTTCCTCGGCCGTGCTCATGCGGAGGCGTTGTAGGATGATGATTACCACATTCGTGTGGATTATCACATTTGTGACGGGGGTGCATTCTTGTCATCGCGTTTATTCGATGAAACATTCTGAAAATTTCTTCTTCTTTGGTAAACAAAACTACATCTCCTTTTCGTAAGGTACCTTACAGTTATTATATATCAAATAACACTCTTTGTCAATAAGTAAGGTACCTTATTTTTGATCTTAAAAAAATATTTTTTAAAATTATTGACAAAAAATGAAAACAAGTGTATAATATAAGTGTGATATCAAAATGATATCATAAATTAAAAAAAGGAGCATTTTTATGGTCAACATTTCTAATCTTCAAGAAAAGCTTTATCGTCCTGTAAACGGCTGGGCAGCCCTTGTTTTATCTATTGCAGCATACATACTCTCAATAGTTGGTGTTGCTTTTTCCGGTATGGCAATGGATAACGGTTCAGTTATTGGTCTTATCGGATTCGTGATTTGTTTAGTTTATTTGTGTATCGGTTGGATATGGTGGCTCGGTCTTAAAGTAATCAGACCCAATGAAGCTATTGTTCTCACTCTTTTCGGTAAATATATCGGCACACTTAAAACAGAGGGCTTCTACTTTGTGAATCCTTTCTGCACAGCAATCAATCCTGCTGCAAAAACAAAGCTCAACCAAAGCGGAGACGTAAAGGTCGGTACTGCACCGGTTTCTGTCAATGCTAACGGATCGGTTAATGTAAACGGAGAGCTTGTTTCCAACAAAATTTCGCTCAAGGTTATGACTCTCAACAACAACCGCCAAAAGATCAACGATTGCCTCGGCAATCCCGTTGAGATCGGAATTGCAGTTATGTGGCGTGTAGTTGATACCGCAAAGGCTGTATTCAACGTTGATAACTACAAGGAATACCTTTCCCTTCAGTGCGACTCAGCACTTCGTGAGATCGTTCGTATATATCCCTACGACGTAGCTCCCAATGTAGATACTACCGGTGACGGTGTTGCCGATGAAGGAAGTCTCAGAGGATCGAGCGATCTCGTTGCATCACGAATCCGCGATGAGATTCAAAGCAAGGTTGCATTCGCCGGTCTTGAAGTCATTGAAGCCCGCATTACCTATCTTGCATACGCGCCTGAGATCGCCGCAGTGATGCTTCAGCGTCAGCAGGCATCCGCAATTATTGATGCAAGAAAAATGATCGTTGACGGTGCTGTGGGAATGGTTGAAATGGCTCTCGAAAAGATCACAAATGACGGTATCTGCGATCTTGATGACGAAAGAAAAGCTCAGATGGTATCTAATCTGCTCGTCGTTCTCTGCGGAAACCGCGATGCACAACCGATCGTAAACACAGGTTCAATTTATTGATTATTAATCCGAGTTAATTATGAAGCTTAAGAAATATCTGCCGCCTTTCATCATCGCAGTATTACTGCTGGTTTACTATTTGGCAATGCTTGTTGTCTTTTTGATGATACCGACCATTCCGCCGATTGCAAAAGTTCTTCTGTGTGTTGTTCCTGCGGCTGTTTGCATTGTCACTGTTTATGTCCTGATTCAGAGGATCAGGGAAATTAACTCGTGCGAGAATGATGATCTCGATAAATATTGATTGGAGGAAAATTATGTTAATTGTTACGACTGATTATATAAGCGGAAAAGAAATTGAAATGATCGGAATGGTCAAAGGAAGTACAATTCAAAGTAAGCACATCGGCAGTGATATCACACAGAGTTTCAAGACTATTATCGGAGGCGAGCTCAAGGCTTACAACGAAATGATGAACAATGCGCGCGCGCTTGCAACCAAGAGAATGTGCGCAGAGGCTGAAGAGCTTGGTGCTGACGCAATCGTAGGAGTCCGTTATTCCTCTGCTGCTGTTATGCAGGGGGCTGCTGAGATAATGGCATATGGAACTGCCGTAAAATTTCGCTGATTATGGTTGATACCAACAAGAATAAAAAACAGGTTCCTCTGAGATTATCTAAGACACTTTATGATGAACTCTCACGATGGGCCGAAGATGATTTCCGTTCCATAAACGGACAGATCGAATATCTTCTCACGGAATGTGTGAAGAAAAGACGGAAAAACTTCGGTGATGACGGATTCGATCATAACGTTTCGGACTCAAATGACGATAAATAAAAATAACGCTGTGGGGTGCATTTCATTGCTTCTCACAGCGTTTATTGTTTTATTCTGCCTTGAACGAATATGTCTCGCCTTCTGTGATCTCTGTAAGATCAACGCCTGTCATTCCATATTCACCGTTGATGTAAAACGCCCAGTACTTTCCGTCGGTATCGTAATCAACTGTTACGCCGTTGACGGTTTTTACATAGAGTCCGTAGTCGCCCGCATCTCCTGCAATAAGTCCGAGTTCAAGAAGTGCATCTCCAACGGTTGTCTTATCCGTGTGGATCTCGAATGCGTTAGTTTTACCGTCAAGTCCGGTTACAGTAAAATCAAACACTGTACTTCCCTCACCGAGAACGGTTTTGTCGGTTACTTCATTTCCGCCGACATTATCGTTTTGCTTGTCGCTGTTGTCCTGACAACCGATTGTCATAAGTGCCATAGCCGTAATCAGCACAAAACAAATGATTGTTGACAACGATTTCTTAAAATCTGTCATTTTCATTTTTGTTTTCTCCTATAAAAATTTTATTTTCTCTTAACCGGCGCTCGCAGTTTTTCACAGAGATTTTTGATCGGCAAGTATTTCGACTCGGTACATTATCATCAGGCCTTCTCAGATCTCTCCAATGGCTTTTCCTCGAATACGGCTTCGAGTAAGATGATAATTGGTTAGTGTACCTCACGGCGACGGGCTCGTACAGGATTTGCACCTGTTTCCTATGACCGATCAACTTATTCTATCACAAAGTGATACGTTTTACAAGATACTTTTCGGTTTTAGCTAGTTGTTTTTTAGTGATATCATCAAGGAAAGGACCAAAAGCAGTACAGAAAAATTCGCGCTTACTCTGAGTTCTATCCACAAAACAAATATCCAAAGGAGGATAATTGTAATAAGAGATACTACTCTGCAAAGCTTATATACTGTATCGGGCGAACAAAACAACAACAGAATAGTCTTCAGTATCCCTCCACCGTCAAGATTCTCTATAGGGAGATAATTTATGAGGGTGAGTACGACAGAAATACCAATGAATTCAATTGCATTTTTGTGAAACAGAAGAAAAGCAACGAGAGCCGCTGACATTCCGCCGATACCGCCTGCAAGGTGAACGAAAAGTTCAGAGAGATAATTTACTGCGGTAAAATCAAACGTCAAAACAGCTCCCGAAATTTTTGGGGATAGAGAGATATACTTAATTCCAAGAAATTTTGCTGTGACAATATGTGAAAGTTCGTGGAAAGTCACAGCAATAATAAGATAGAAAAATGAAAGCAAACCTCAATCTCCGCGTATGATGTCTGCAAAGAACTCTCCGATGTATTCGAATATTGAGCTCTCTCCTCGCTGTGCTGATACGTCCTTTTCGGGTAGGCGCAGTTCTTCTCGCGTTTCATCATTATTTTGTGATACAGACGTGCTCATCACCGGAAGAATATCACCATAATCGCCACCGTAGTTTGCCATAGGAAAGATAAGCGAAAGACAAATTGCACTCAGACCGATTACAAACAACATCCCCCCTTGATCTGAGTGATATGATTGGGATGATTGCGATTTTTTGCGGCTTTTGCCGATCGTTACATTATTCACCGTGTTCCCCCGCTAGAGAATTTGTTATCAATGTTATATTATATGAGATATGGGGTGGGATAATGATTGTTTACACGAGTTTAGATGACACAAAGGATTATTTTATCTCATGCGGGAAAACAATATTATTCTGATTTCTTATCTGATCAATAACATTGAGTGTCAGTTTTGTAAGATTATTATGTCGATCGGGAGACATCTCATCGTTTACACATTTAACAAAGTCGGATATTTCATATATCATATTGTTTTCTTCTCTCTTTGTGACGAGAACTTTTTCCTCTTCACCACGTTTCTTCAGTCTGACACTTTCAAAGAGAGATATTTTGTCGATTGAAATATATCCGTCCTCACCGATAATTACAGACGGAGTACAGGAATTTGTGATTTTCGAATAAACGACCTCAACCTGCATTGATTCATAATCGAGAAATACACTTCCCATTCCTTCCATACCATTGTGAAGTATGGTTGATTTTGAATATACTGATCTTGGTTCACCGAACAAATTGAGCGCACAGTTCAGAGCATAAACGCCGATATCCATTACGGCAGCATTTCCCATTTCGGGATTGAATGCGTTGAGAACCTCGCCTTTTTTGAATTTATCATATCTTGATGAATACTGACAAAAATCAAAAACAGCACGACGTACTGTTCCTATTTCGGACATGGAGACACGAACTTCCTCTATAGCAGGATCGTGCGCGGGACGCATTGCTTCAAGAAGAACGAGATTATTCTCAGATGCGGCCTGAAGAAGAATATCAAATTCTTTTTCATTGTGTGCAGCAGGTTTTTCAAGGAGAACGTGCTTCCCTGCCTTGATGGCTTTGAGTGTCTGCTCAAAGTGAAGGAAATTGGGGCTCGCAATGTACACAGCGTCTATATCGGAATTAAGAAATTCTTCAAGGTCTGTGAACACATTTTTTATGTTATGCTTTTCTGCAAATTCTTTACCTTTCTCTTCAGTTCTTGAATATACTGCGTGATTTATAATTCCATCGGATATCTCGACAGAGTCGCACATCCAATCTGATACGAAATTAGTTCCGATAATTCCAAGTTTAATGGTTTCCATACTGATTCTCCCTACACAAAATTCTTTTCTAATTATATCATCTTTTGTTGTAAACTTCAATATAAAAACAGAGCGATTTCTCGCTCTGAAATTATATTGCATTAAGCGGCTGCATAAGACTTGTCTTATCGTAAACACAGAATTTTTCGATAATTGATTTTCTCGTCACGATTCCGATGAAGAATCCGCGGTCATCGGTAACGGGAATAAAGTTTTGATCTGCAGCACGTTCTATCAAAGAATCCATTGAAACGTTTACTGTTACAGATGAATTATAGTCTCTTCTGACGATCTCCGAAATTTTATGATTATTTAATGCCGATGAATCAAATGAGGATGAAACTATGTATTTGAGAAGATCGCCTTCGCAGATACTTCCCACATATTGTCCTTCTTTATTTAGTACAGGAACAGCTGTATAACTGTTCGCACACATTTTATCAAGTCCTTGTTTTAGTGTATTTTTGTCAATAAGATAATCAACTTCGCTTTTAGGCTTAAGGAGCATCAGTACATTCATATCTATTCCTCCCATATATTTTTATCTTATAATCATTATAGCATAAATTTGTATTTTTATTATTAACATTATATAAAATTTGGTGTCTTATGAATGAATTATTACTGACAATTACATTAATTTTATTAACGAACGTTCATAATATCGAGCGAAATTAAATTATATGATACAAATTTATTAAAACAACTTGATTTTTTCTTCTGATTAAGTAAAATATATAGTAAGACAACAATATGGTGGTATTTTATGGTAACTTTTGAAAAATTAATCAGTGATATAGGGTTTAACGCCTCAGAAAAGACTGAGATCATCTCGTTCGCTTCCGATAAATACAAGACGGAGGTGATCGACTTTGCTAACAAGCTTGTTTTTGATAATCTTTGGAAACCCTTATATGAGAAGGCGATCACATCATATGACTACGGTATGGCTTCACTTGTTGCGATCATCAACAAAGCTGTATCTGCGTGGGATAAATATGTCGAAATGGGTGTAAGTTACGATATTTATTCTGACACAATGTCTGACATATGTGTATGGGCTCGAAATTACAGAAGAATCTACGGTTATCTCGGCTTTTCGGAGCTCGAATGGCTTGACGGCAGTGTCAATCTGCGAAGATTCAAGCTAGGACGGCTTCAGTACAATTTCGGACATTTTGAAGCAAGTGATGACCACGATATTTCACTCGATATACCGAACGGTTCCAGAATGATCGAGATACATATTCAGCAGGACGGTCCGTTTGACGACGAGATTTGCGGGCGTTCACTCAAAATGGCAGAAGAGTTTTTCAAAAAACATTACCCTAATGAAGATTTCAGAGGATTCATTTGTCATTCCTGGCTGCTCTCCCCCACTTTATCTGCAGTTCTTGACGAGACATCAAACATAATCAAATTCGGAGAACGTTTTACTATCGTTAAGCATGAGGTTGAAAACGACAAGCAGGCAATAGAGAGGATTTTCGGCGAGAAATTCAAGGATAAAGATTTCAAACCAACATCACTTCAGATCAAAGCGCGCAAGCACCTCGATGAAGGCGGACATCTTGGTAATGCTTTGGGTGTAATTCTGTTTTGAAAAACAATATTTCATAAAAAAAAAGGACGGATAACCGTCCTTTTTATCTTACTTATTATCAATTGTATTATCAATTGTAACGTTGAGGTGATTGTAAGGAATTTCGATACCGAATTTATCGAATGCTTTCTTAACATCTTCCCACATATCGAAGTTTACAGTCCAATAATTCTCGGAATTACACCAAACACGAAGCTTTACTCCAACTGAAGATTCACCGTGTGTTGTAACGAATACAACAGGTGCGGGATCCTTGAGAACCATATCGTTCATAGCTGCTGTTGCGAGAAGAACCTTTCTTGTGAGGTCTATATCGGAAGAATACGCAATGTTGAAATCAAAGTCGATTCTTCTTGTAGCCTTTGTGGAAAGATTAGTAATAGTGCTGTTAGCAAGAGATGAGTTGGGAACGTGAATGTCCTGATTATCTGCTGTCGTGATAAGTGTATAGTATACACCGATATCCTTTACAACACCGCTGATTCCGTTTGATGTAATAAAATCACCTACGTGGAACGGTTTGCAGAACATAATAATGATTCCGCTTGCTATGTTGGAAAGTCCGCCCTGAAGTGCAAGACCGATTGCAAGGCCGCAAGAACCTATTACGGCAACAACAGATGCCTGAGGCACTCCGAGTACGATAACTGCAGTCAAAACAACAACGATCTTGAGTGCTGTTCCAACAAAATTGAAAAAGAACGTTTTTGCGTTTACGTCGATTTTATCGAATGACTTGAGCTTTGCTACTCTCTTTATAAGGAAATTTACAAGTGCAAATCCTACAACGAGAATGATTACTGCAAGCAAAAGATCAATTACGAAGTCAACAACGTAAACATTGATAAAGTTGATCAACCACTGAGCCATATTTTTTCTCCTTATTTATGATGTAAAACTATTATACTATAAATAAGTTCTGATTTCAACCTAAGAATATGATTTTTAACAATTTAATAATTTTTGGAATGATAAATCAGTTCTGTGCACTCTTATTTCTGAGTTCAACTCGTCTGATCTTTCCGCTGATCGTTTTAGGAAGCTCGGGAAGGAATTCTACTATTCTCGGGTATTTATAAGGAGCTGTGTGTTCCTTAACGTATGTCTGGATCTCTTTAACGAGTTCAGGAGATCCTTCTTTTCCCGGAACGAGGACGATAGATGCTTTTACTACCTGACCTCTGATCTCGTCAGGAACGGCTGTGATAGCACATTCAAGAACGTAAGGAAGCTCCATGATTACGGATTCGATCTCGAAGGGCCCGATGCGGTAGCCGGATGACTTGATTACATCGTCTGTTCTTCCAACGTACCAGAAATATCCGTCTTCGTCACGCCAAGCTGTGTCTCCTGTGTGATAATATCCGTCGTGCCAAGCTTCTTTTGTTGCATCTTCGTTACGGTAATATCCCTTGAAGAGTCCTGTGGGAACAGCTTCTGATGTGCGGATTACGATCTCACCCGTTTCACCAACTTCACATGATTTACCTTCGGGAGAGATGATATCAACGTCGTACATAGGCGAAGGACGGCCCATTGACCCCGGCTTCGGTGTATCACCAACAAAGTTAGCGATCACGAGGGTTGTTTCTGTCTGTCCAAAGCCTTCCATGAGTGAAAGACCGGTGTATTCCTTGAACTTGTGGAATACCTCGGGATTGAGGGCTTCTCCCGCGATTGTTGTGTGCTTGAGGGACGAAAGATCGTACTTTTCGATTCCTGCTTTGATGAAGAAGCGGAACATTGTCGGCGGTGCGCAGAACGATGTGATTCCGTATTTAGCGAAGAGCGGAAGTAGATCGTCCGCGTCGAATTTTTCAAAGTCATAAGCAAATACGCAAGATTCGCAGAGCCACTGGCCGTAGAGCTTACCCCAGAGAGCTTTACCCCAACCTGTATCGGAAATTGTGAAATGGATTCCGTTCGGATCTACGTTGTGCCAATAACGTGCTGTGATATAGTGACCGAGTGCGTACTTATAGCTGTGTGCGGCGATCTTAGGATAACCTGTTGTACCGCTCGTGAAGAGCATATACATTGTCTCGTTTCCGCAGGCGTCCATTCTTCTCTCGAGTGTTTCGGGATACGACATAAATTCGTCATCAAATGAATGCCAGCCTTCGCGGTGACCGTTTGCGATTACCTTGATGATATCCTGCTCAACGAGCTTTTCTGCATTTTCTGCGTGCATTGCGGTCTCACCGTCAGCGGTACAGACAACAGCTGCAACACTTGCTGCTTTATACCGATATTCAAAGTCGTGCTCAACAAGCATATGTGTTGCAGGAATTGCAACTGCACCGAGCTTATGGATAGCAATAGATGCGATCCAGAACTGCCAGTGTCTCTTGAGAACAAGCATTACAGTGTCGCCGTGTTTGATTCCGAGAGATTCGAAATAATTAGCTGCACGGTTTGAAAGGAGAGAGATGTCTTTATATGTAAATCTTCTCTCGTTCTTATTTACATCAAGATGAAGGAGTGCAAGCTTATCGGGAGTTTTTGCAGCGATTGCATCAACTGTATCGTATGCGAAATTATATTTGTCTTCGTTTTTGAAGCTGATCTTTTTTAGCTTTCCATTCTCTTCAGTGCATTCGATGAATCTGAGTGCTACAGGATCCTCGGGAAGCGGAGAGAGTGTGGAAGGCTTTGTCTCAGTCGTCTGAACTTCAAGATTTTCGGGATAGTCGTAAGCCGCTCCGCCTGCGGAAATAACAATTGCAAGGAATTCGCAATCTTCTTCCCACGCGACCATACCGTGAGGTTTTGAACTGTCGTAATATATTGAGTCTCCGGGAAGGAGGATCTCTTCTCTTCCGTCAAGTGATACTTTAAGTTTACCGGAGAGAATGTAGTTATATTCCTGTCCTTCATGACGGCTCAACTTGATCGGTGCAGATGCCTCTTCGGCAGAATATTTTGCTTTTACAACGAACGGCTCAGCAATTTTATTCTTGAAAAGAGGTGCAAGATTATTATACTTAAATCCTTTTCTTCTCGCTATAGGAAGTCCGCCGCCGGCTCTTGTTATACTGTATTCATGGAGTGTGGGGCTCTGACCCTTCAGAAGATCGGTTGTGTCAACTCCAAGTCTCGCTGCGCACTTATAAATAAAGGTGAACGAAAAATCGCAATCTCCTGCTTCAAGCTCACGGTAAGTATCAACAGATACACCCGTACATTGTGCCATTTCTTCCTCGGAAATCTCACAAATAAGTCTCGTTTCCTTTATACGATTTGCTACTTCTTTGATGATGTTTTCCATACTTTTCTCCTTTGATATAAGATTTGGATTTTGTTTGTGCTCGGCGGATCTATGTATATTAATAAAAAAAAGTCCGCCTCAAAAACTTTGAGACGAACTTGTATAAACAATATTCGCGGTACCACTCAAATTGCATATTACTATGCCACTCAACGGATTCTAACAAATCCTGTGCCATTACGCAGCACTTACGAGGAATTATTACTCAGCAATCCTAAAATACAGGATAACTTTTCCTTTCCCGACTCAGAAGTGATTGAACAAACATCTGTCACACCCGCATCTCACCACCGCGGATTCTCTTTGCTGACCTATATGAAATCTGCTCGTCTTCGTCACAGTCTTTAATTTTATTTGCATAATTATAACATACATAATAATATTTGTCAAGATATTTTTTAAAAAATTTTTGAATAAATGTAGTATTTTTTCATTGAAAAATGTGGAATTGTGTGATATACTTTAGGAGCCAACTAAAATTACGTAATACGTGAAAGGTATCATCTCAAATGAAATTCAAGACAGAATTACATTGCCACAGCATTGACGGAAGCGAATGTGCATCAGAAAGTGCTGAAGGTATTGTCGCTAAATATACATTGCACGGATATTCTACCATCCTTCTTACAAACCATTTTGCAGCTCCAAAGCCTCTTTATGACCGTGAGCTTATCCTTTCAATGTTCGATCATCAATATAAAGCTTACGAAAAACTGTGCTCTGCTGCGGCAGGAAAACTCAATATACTCATGGGACTTGAGTTCAAATTCCGAGAAAATGGTAACGATTATCTTGTATTTGGATTCACAAGAGAATATATTGAATCTCTTGATTTTGAGATTTTTATAGGACTTAAAGATTTTGCCGAAGTTGTCCGTAAAGACGGAATTTTTATTGCTCAGGCACATCCGTTCAGATTCGGTATGACTCTGATGAAACCTAATCTGCTCGACGGAATTGAAGTGTTCAACGGTCACTTTTATCACAACTCACATAATTTCCTTGCAGAAGCTTACGCTGACAGTCACAATATGATAAAGACATCAGGTACGGATCATCACGATCCAGAGCATACACCAAACGGTGGTATTTTAACCGATGTTGAAATCAAAACTGAGACTCAGCTTATAGAGATTCTCAAATCAGGTAAATATGAGCTTATCAAATGCTGAAAATCAAAAACTCTGAAGTCATCCTTCAGAGTTTTTTGTATTCAGAGTCTTTCTGCGATAGCTTTGAGGAAGTCTTTTGTATTGACTTTCTTTTTGTTTTCAAGCTTTGAGAGGAGACAGAGGTCGCCTGTCATAATTCCGTCTTCGATAGTCTTGATGGTAGCCTCTTCGAGATGGTTCGCAAAATCAACAAGATCGGTAAGCCCGTCGAGCTCACCGCGTTTTCTGAGTGCGCCTGTCCATGCAAAGATCGTTGCAACGCTGTTTGTTGATGTTTCTTCGCCTGCAAGGTGCTTATAGTAGTGGCGCTGTACGGTTCCGTGAGCAGCCTCATACTCATAATTTCCGTCGGGAGATACAAGAACGGATGTCATCATTGCGAGGCTTCCGTAAGCTGTTGCAACCATATCACTCATAACGTCGCCGTCATAGTTTTTGCACGCCCAAATATATCCGCCTTCACTTCTGATTACGCGGGCTACAGCGTCGTCAATAAGTGTATAGAAATACTCGATTCCCGCTTCTTCAAACTTTGTTTTGTATTCGGTTTCGTAGATTTCTGCCCAGATATCCTTGAAATGATGGTCGTAAACCTTAGAAATTGTATCTTTTGTAGCAAACCAAAGATCCTGCTTCATATCAAGTGCGTAGTTGAAAGAACTTCTTGCAAAGCTTGCGATAGAGGAATCCACATTATGAACACCCTGGATTATACCTGCAGATTCGCTAAAGTTATGGATAAGAGAACGTGTTTCGTTTCCGTTTGCATCTGTACATACCAGCTCACACTTGGAGTTGGGAGCTACTGCCATTTCTGTATTCTTGTAAATATCACCGTAAGCGTGACGTGCGATAGTAATGGGCTTTGTCCACGTGGGAATATACGGTGTAATTCCCTTTACGATTATAGGTGTGCGGAAAACAGTACCGTCGAGGATGGCACGAATCGTTCCGTTGGGAGATTTCCACATTTCCTTGAGGTTATATTCCTTTACACGAGCTGCATTGGGTGTGATCGTTGCACATTTTACAGCAACGCCATACTTCTTTGTAGCGTTTGCAGAATCAATTGTTACCTGGTCATTTGTTTCGTTTCTGTATTCGAGACCAAGGTCGTAGTATTCGGTTTTAAGGTCAACATAGGGTTCGATGAGTAATTCTTTGATCCACTTCCAGATCACTCTGGTCATTTCGTCGCCGTCCATTTCAACAAGCGGCGTTGTCATTCTGATCTTTGACATAATATGTATCCTTTCTCTCTTGTCTGTTATTTAAGATTTTCTTTTGTGTATTCAAGAAGACCGCCGCAGCGAATTACGTCTTTCATTCTTCCGCTAAGGTCACATTTTGCGGTAAAAACAGTTCCCTTTGTCGTATTCTTAATTGTTACAACGCCGGAATTCATAAGCTCTTCCTTGAAATTTTCGATTGAGAGAGTATCTCCAAGATCGATCGTATCGTAGTCAGCTTCGTTAGTAAATTCAAGAGGAATAATACCTGCGTTTATGAGGTTCTGGCGGTGAATTCTTGCAAAAGATTTAACGATTACTGCCTTAACCCCAAGATAAAGAGGTGCAAGAGCGGCGTGCTCACGGGATGAACCCTGACCGTAGTTTGTACCGCCAACGATGATGCTCTTTCCGAGAGAAAGTGCTCTATCGGGGAATTGTTCATCGCATACAGCGAAACAGTGCTTTGAGATAGCAGGAATATTAGATCTGAGAGGAAGAATCTTAGCACCTGCAGGCATAATGTGGTCAGTTGTAATATTATCGCCAACCTTGAGAGAACAATCTGCTGTGAGTGAATCTGCAAGAGGCTCAGTCTTAGGATATTCCTTGATGTTAGGTCCTCGGAGAACTTCAACATTTTTAGCGTCTTCGGGTGATGCGGGAAGTGTGATCATATTGTCGTTGATAGTGAACTTTTCGGGAAGCTTGAATTCGGGCATATTGCCAAGCTCTCTCGGATCACAGAGGTATCCTGCTACAGCTGAAGCTGCTGCTACTTCGGGAGATACGAGATATACCTGTCCGTCTTTAGTTCCGCTTCTTCCTTCAAAGTTACGGTTGAACGTACGAAGAGAAATTCCCTTTGAGTTCGGAGACTGTCCCATACCGATGCAGGGACCGCAAGCAGATTCAAGAACTCTTGCGCCTGCGTCGATGATCTTTGAGAGCGCGCCGTTTTCAGCCATCATATTAAGCACCTGCTTTGATCCTGGTGATACAGCGAGGGACACATCGGGATGAACTGTTTTACCGTCGAGAATGTATGCTACCTTGAGCATATCAAGAAGTGAGGAGTTTGTACAAGATCCGATACAAACCTGATCTATCTTCATCTTACCGATTTCTTTTATTGATTTTACATTGTCGGGAGAATGAGGACAAGCTGCCATTGGCTCAAGTGTGGAAAGATCGATAACGATATGTTCGTCGTAAACTGCATCATCGTCTGCTGCCATAGATGTCCAGACATCTTCTCTTCCCTGTGCCTTGAGGAATGTAAGTGTCACGTCATCTGACGGGAATATTGAAGTTGTCGCGCCGAGCTCAGCACCCATATTTGTGATAGTAGCTCTTTCGGGAACGGAGAGTGTCTTAACACCTTCTCCGGTGTATTCGATAATCTTGCCAACTCCACCCTTTACGGAAATTCTGCGGAGAAGTTCAAGAATAACGTCTTTTGCAGCTACCCAAGGAGAAAGTTTTCCGACAAGCTCAACATTAACGATCTTAGGATATGTGATATAATAAGCACCGCCGCCCATCGCGACCGCTACGTCAAGTCCGCCTGCACCTATCGCAAGCATTCCGATACCGCCGCCTGTGGGAGTATGGCTGTCAGAACCTATGAGTGTCTTTCCGGGAGCACCGAATCTTTCGAGGTGGACCTGATGACAGATTCCATTACCCGGGCGAGAATAGTAAATACCGTGTTTTTTTGCAACTGATGCAATAAAACGGTGGTCGTCAGCGTTCTCAAAGCCAGACTGGAGCGTATTGTGATCGATATATGCAACGCTTCTCTCAGTTCTGACCTGGTCAATACCCATAGCTTCAAACTCGATATATGCCATAGTTCCGGTAGCATCCTGTGTGAGAGTCTGGTCGATTTTCAGACCGATCTCTTCTCCTTTGATAAAGTTACCGTCTACTACGTGCGCCTTCAATATTTTTTCGGCAAGTGTGAGTCCCATTTATGCCTCCGATTTATAGAAAAATGAATTTTTTATCAAATAATATTTCATTTGAAAACAAATATATGCATTATTATACCGCAATTCTGAATTATTGTCAATATAATAACTGTAAAAATAAAGAACATCAATAGAGGCAGCTCATTAGAAAATTGTACCGTTTTAACTGTTTTAATATAATTGAACTGAGCGATAGTTACAATTGTACACACGCCAAGCACAGTATGAAAACAATTCATACATTACGAAATATATATGAATTATTATTTACTAAGTTTCTCTAATAAACATTCATTGTATCTGTTTGGCTTCTTAGTTGACAAAGTTTTTGGGGGGTGATATAATATTTTTATCAATATTATTGTGGAAGGAAAATACTATGACAAAAGATCGCGCACTTGAAATACTTAATTCAAACCAATCGGCGCTCCGAGCACTCAATCACGCTACAGCAATTCTTTTTGTTGACGGTGAAACTGTCGCACCTGTCGGAAGTGCTCCGTACCGCGCTAAAACCCTTGGGGAGCTTTCAAGAATGCAATACGAGCTTACCACAGACAAAGATGCTGTAGCTGCTCTTGAATATCTGTATGAGATAAGAGATACACTTGAGCCTGTACAGAAAAGACATATATCAGAACTTTATCGAACCCTTGATATGACGCGAAAAATCCCTATGGAAGAGTCAGTTGCCTTTGATGTTCTGATTTCAGAAGCAAGTGCTGTTTGGCACGAGGCAAAAGTTAATGATGATTTTGAGATGTTTGAACCATATCTTGAGAAGGTGTTCGCGGGTATGATCAAGCACGCTGAGTATTTCGATAAAGAAAAGGATCCGTACGACGTTACCCTTGATCTATTTGAAAGAGGACTTACCAAGTCAAAGTGTGATTCTTACTTTACAGAGCTAAAAAACAGAATATCACCGTTAATTAAGAAGATAACATCTGCACCTCAGATAGATGACACACATATCGTTGGTCTTTTTTCAATTCCCGAACAGGATAAAATTTCAAGATTCTGTATGGATCTTTTGAAAATTGACCCCAAATTCTGTACTCTCGGTGAAACAGAGCATCCATTTACCGCGAACATAAACAAATATGACGTCAGAATTACAACTCATTACTATGAAAACAATTTCCTCTCTTCTCTTTACAGTGTAATTCACGAAGGCGGCCACGCGCTCTATGAGCTCAATGTAGCTGATTCCCTTGTTGACACATGTCTGGGCAGCGGTGCTTCTATGGCGATTCACGAAAGCCAATCCAGATTTTACGAGAATTATATCGGCAGAAGCCGTCCGTTCACCGATCTTCTTCTCGGATATTTGAAGACTGAGTTTCCCGGACGTCTCGGAGACATCTCAGAGAACGATTTCTATCGAATCATCAACAAGGCAGGTCCTTCTCTCATTCGTACCGAGGCTGATGAACTCACCTACTCAATGCATGTGATGATACGCTACGAGCTTGAAAGAATGATATTTGACGGAAAAATTACTGTTCACGATCTGCCGAAAGAATGGAACAGACTTTATGGTGAATACCTTGGAGTTAATGTTCCCTCAAACAAGATGGGAGTACTTCAGGACAGCCATTGGTCCGGCGGAAATATCGGATACTTCCCTTCATATTCGATCGGTTCAGCCTACGGTGCGCAGTACCTTGAGCTTATGAAGAAAGAGTTTGATCCGTACGCTGCTGTTTCGGCGGGAGATCTTACGCCCATCAACAAATGGCTCGAAGAGAAAATCTGGCGTCACGGTTGTATGTATGATCCGGGAGACTTGTTTGCTTCTGTTTGCGGCGAGTTCAATCCCGCTGTATATGCGGACTATCTCGAGAACAAGTTCTCTACTCTTTACAATCTTTGAACAGGAAAATTATGGATATTTTTGGTCATCTTAAAACTATTACACGTCACAAAAATCTTGTGATGAAATACTGTTTCAAATGCGGCATACCTTTCCGAGGACTACTGCACGATCTATCAAAGTATTCACCTGAAGAATTTATTCCAGGAGCGAAGTACTACGAAAAAGGTAAAAGAAGTCCCAACGCACATCAAAGAGAGGTGATGGGGTATTCTTCAGCCTGGATGCATCACAAAGGTCGGAACAAGCATCATTTTGAGTATTGGTTTGACATAAATTTAGAATCCGGCAAATACGAGCCAGTAAAAATCCCAATCAAATATCTAAAGGAAAGCTTTTGCGACAGAGTTGCGGCAAGCAAGATATACAAAGGCGAAAAATACAAGGACTCGGATCCTCTCGACTACTTTTTAACTCACGGAGATGAAGAAATGATGCACCCGTCCAGCTCAAATATTTTATGCGGATGGCTTAGAATGCTAGCTGAAGACGGTGAAAGATCAACTTTTAAGTATCTTCGAAATTTTGACAATGAGAAATACTGAAAACAATATAAAAAACGGCTGACGCTTTTTGCTTCAGCCGTTTTTATATTATTTTTCAAACAAAGATATAGGTTTTTGACCTTCAAAATAATAAGCATCGATAATATTTGCTCCGAGAGCTTCTGTGAAAATCCGAAGAGCTTCTGCTGATTTCGAATCAAGCTGTTTCTTATTGTGTAAAATCAGCACATATCTCGTGCAGTTGTTATCAATCAGAAAATCTGCAAGTTTCCTGATATCACACGCTCCTGTTGATTCGTCAACCGTATTCGCATATAAAATATCAACGATCTCATCATGCGAATTACACACAACGATCGGAATTTTTCCTTCGTCATCAGGCGTAGACATGATCCAATCGGCAATTACTGCAGCATTGATCTTATCGAATTTTCCTGTATGCGATACCTGCTGAACCATTATTGACGAAACTCTCGAATTGAGACTTGTGAGATATTTTGAGGTAACATCTCCTATCCCGTCGACCTTTATAAGCTCTTCATCAGATGCATTAAGAACAGCTGAAATTGAACCGAATTTATCAATAAGCTCGTGAGCGATCTCGTTTGTATTCACTCTTTTCATAGTATTGAAGAGAAGCATTTCCAAACACTCGTGATCGCTGAATGAGTCAAATCCGTCTGTTTCGAATCTTTTTCTCATTCGGCTTCTGTGACCTGCGTGGAGATTTGATTTTTTGTTTGTTTTTCTTTCCATCTCAAATCTCCCGTAGATCTCACTTTATCAGTCGATGTTAACACCCACAGCCTTCAGATACATCTTAGACCAAGAGGCTGTATTTGCCTGCTGTACATTGTTAATGAAAATAATGTCTGTAATTCCGCTTTCGCTGAGCTGTTCGTAAATATTGAACGAGGAATGACGAACGTCAACGACGAAAATGTTTCCGTAGTGCTCACAGAGGAAAGGAACAAATGCGTTTCCAAAGGAGTCCTTAAGAACGAGAACGTTCTTATCCTGCGGATTTTCAGGAACATTGATTACTGTATAGGGATTGTCACCGTGTATAAATGAAGCGTATGTGCTATTCCATCTCGACAGAACGGAATCAGTCGTAGTCGTAGTTCCCTTGGAGGATGTAACTGTCATTGTATAATTCTTCTTGGGAGTAAACGCTTCAATCACGTCAATGAAAGATTTAACTCTTTCGTCGTGTGTATAACCATACAAGCTGCCATTATAATGATCATTAATAATGGAGAAATTGAAGTCAGTAAGCGGAGTGGGTTTGAGTCCAATTGATTCTGCAAATGCCTTATAAGCGTAGTAAGCTCCGCGCTGAGTCCAGTGATGGTCACTCTTGAAATAGAGGTATTCATCACGGTGTGCATACATTTCGTTGTACACATTGACAAAGTTTACAGCGGGATCTGTTACGGCTTCCATCTTATCGAGGACAACCTTCTGATCTGAAATTCCCGATGTAACCTCAGGATTATCGATCACCATCGAAGAGACGGGGATAACTACTGTACTTACTCTGACATTATCACCGAAAAGTCTCTTGTAATAAAGAGCTGTCTGAGCATAAGATGTTGCAGCGTTCTGAGAGAAATATCCCTGTGTATACACAGCATCACCGTAGATAAACATACCGTTGGGAAGATGATCGAGCTTTTCGTCTGTCTGCGGAGGAGCAACTGTTACTTCGGATACGATAACCTCACAAGTTGCTTTAACTTTTCCCTTCCACGAGCAAGTAATTACTGCTCTTCCTGCTGAAAGTGCTTTAATATCAAGAACGCCTTTTGCCTTGAGGGATATTTGTGCAACACTTGAATCGGAGATTGACCACTGAACCTTTTCGCCCTCACCTGTTGTCGTTTCTTGAGTTGCAGAAATGGTTGCTCCTGTTCCAACTGTAAGCTTAATTGTACTCTTGGAGAGGTGAATAGCGGTAACCGCATTAACGATTTCGGGCGGATCTGTTTCATCTGAGGGAGTTTCACTGTCGATCGGGTCCGTATCGGAAGTGTCGCTCTCTGCCGGATCGGTTTCTGTGTTATCAGACGATCCGGAAGGATCTGTATCAGATTCTTCTATGGGGTCGGTCTCGTAGTCGACGATCTCGCCGTCGGGATTTTGTGTATCGGGATCGATCGGAGGTGTTGTGTCGCTCGGCTTATCGGTCTCCTTATTTCCCTGGTTCAGAAGATCTTCGAGAGCAGAATTGATCTTATCGTTAAGATCATCTTCTTCATCATCATTCTTGTTTCCACCAGGATCGAGAACAACAAACTTGTCGCCACTTGATATTGAATAATTTACTCCGCGGAGAGTATCTAATTTTTTGGACAGTCCAACAAGCTGATCGCGGTAGATAAATGTATCTGAAATAAACACAGAAAGGTCTGAGAAATATGATCCGTCTGCAAGAGTTTTGACGGAAAACTCAGGAAACTCCGCCAGATTTCTGTTTTCAATTTCGGATTCTGTTGGTCTGTTTGGCTGTACAACATTCAGAAGAGCTACGCTTCCGAAGACTGCACCTACAAGACACAGACACACTATATCAACAATTTTATTTTTCAAAATAATACAACCTTTCGTTTCACAAAACAAATAACATCAGAATCTAAAGTAAAGGAATGCACTGTAGCTGTTTCCAACCAATCTGATGGTTGACGTAGCGATGAGAACAACAATAACAACTGTCTTAATAATTCTTTCTACAGAATACGGAATGAGTTCTTTTGACTTGAGCTTATTCCACACTACAGGAATGAACGGAATTGAGAGAAGAACGGCTGCCCCGAGGAGAATTATATTATCCATAATTACGGAGTTTGTTGAAATATCTGTAATTCCGGTTACTCCTATACCAAACAAATACCCAATATTTTTGAGAAGATCTTTATCGAAATAGAAAATTACAAATCCGAATACTGTTATGAATATGGTATAGATATGTGACACAACAAATGACAGCGGCTTCCACATTTTATCGAATATTTTAAGAAGTCGTGTTTTCTCGATTATGAGAAGAATCGCATAGTAGACTCCCCAAAGAATGAAGTTCCACGATGCACCGTGCCACATACCCGTGAGAAACCAGACAACCATAATGTTTCTGTACTGGTCGTGTCTGTTTCCGCCAAGCGGAATATAAACATAGTCTCTGAAGAATGTTCCGAGAGACATATGCCATCTTCTCCAGAATTCTGTAGCACTTCTGGAAATTAAGGGATAATTGAAGTTTTCAAGGAAATCAAATCCAAACATTTTTCCGAGACCGATCGCCATATCGGAATAACCGGAGAAGTCGAAATAAAGCTGGAGTGTGAAGAATACTGCCCCTATCCATCTCGCAAGAACTG
Organism: Oscillospiraceae bacterium; assembly: GCA_015063455.1. GTDB lineage: Bacteria > Bacillota > Clostridia > Oscillospirales > CAG-272 > UMGS1696. The sequence continues at coordinate 6,255 of SVUC01000013.1, read as the reverse complement.
TTGTGTTTTCAAGTGCGTAAAGCGTGGTAATAACTGAGTCGCAGCAGTCTGCAATAAGAACTTTTTTTGCAAGACCTACGGAAAAACGGAACAAACCCTCGTTGAATTTATCTATCGTTACATGTCTTGAATCGAGCTGTTCTTCTATATCTTTATATCTTACGATAGGACCTGCTATAAGCTGGGGGAAAAGCGAGACATAGAGAAGAAGCTTCGGGAATGATTTTTGTACTTCCGCATCGCCTCTGTAAACGTCTATAACATAAGACATTGTCTGGAATGTGAAGAAACTGATACCGATGGGCATTGCGAAAGAAATTACAGGTATTGTAACATTAAATACAGTATTTATCGTCTCTGTAAAGAAGCCGAGATATTTATATAAACATAGTATTCCGAGATCGATCAGTACAGCGAGCGTAAGAAATACTTTTTTGACACTATATGATGCTGATCGGTGAATTAGTAATCCGAGTATATAGTTTCCAAGAACCATTCCGATCATCAGGAAGACATATACAGGTTCTCCCCACGCATAAAACAAAAGTGAAAACAAAAGTAAAATTGCACGTCTATATGAATCATTTTTTATTATATAATACGCCAAAAACAGTGCAGGCATAAATATATATAAAAACAATAAGTTTGAAAATACCATTATAACATCCTCGGAATTGATTTTAATATCACGGTCAGTTTCCGTAAATTGCTTAACGGAAATATTATATCATTTTTCGACTTGTTTGTAAACCACAATTCGACATAAAATAGTAAATTTATAATTAATTGAACACATTCTTATGACGTTCGATTAGTTGAATATGTTCCATAAAAAAGCTGAAAAATAAAAATTAATCTAAAATTTTATGATAAAGCTCATCGGCATTTTCAGCAAATCTCTTTGCACCCTCACGTTCAAGAACATCACGGTCACGGAATCCCCAAAGAACAGATATACAGTCGATACCTGCGTTCTTCGCGGTTTTCACATCAACCTCTGAATCCCCTATATAAACACAGTCCTTCAGACTAACTCCGAGTTTTTCGGCAGCTAAGTAAACCATATCCGGGGCGGGTTTTCTTTTGATACCATCCGATTCTTTTTCGCCGATTACAACATTTATCTCCGGAAAATATTTTTTGCAGAGTTCCACCGCTGCTGCATGACTTTTATTCGACACAACAGCGACAGCAATTCCAGAGCTAAGTAAATTATGAATAAGCTCATGTATTCCTTCATACGGGGCTGTCTTGTCGTCAGAATGAATTGAGTAGTATCTAATATATTCCGCAACGATCTCTTCAAACATCGGATGGTCATATCCTCCCGGAGTCGCTTTCGCCGCGAAATATCTGACGCCGTTTCCTACAAACTCGCGTATTTCTTTAGTTGTATGCTGAGGAAAACTGAACACCTGCATTGTATGATTCATAGCATCTTTCAAGTCGTCGAGAGTATTTAAGAGGGTTCCGTCAAGGTCAAAAATTGCTGCTTTATATCCTGCCATTCATGTCACCTTTTTCAACAAAAAATTACATAATATTATTATATCTTATTATTAAATTTAATTCAATTATTTTGAATGAAGCAATTATATAAAAATGATGTACTTCTACCGAAGTGTGATATCATTATGCACAATCTTTTCGTACATAAAACGTAAATCCCTACATCTTTTTGTTCACAAACAACAAACAACCGTCTGAATTATATCAGGCGGTTTTGACTTGATTTATGTATTGTTTTTTTTGGAGCTGTTTTAATTTGAGCACATAGAATATAAAATGGACACCTGCTGTTATTAACCATGAGATCGGATACACAATAAAGAGCATACCGGGGGTATGATGTATTTTGAAAACGGTCGCAACCCAAATGAGTCGAAGTAAACACGATCCGCTGAGAGAAGTTACCATTGGTATGAGTGACATTCCCATTCCCTTCTGAGCAGCAGAAATGACATCCATAATTCCGCAGATAAAATATGTCATTGCAACATATTTCATTCTGGTGCTTCCAAAGTCAAGAGCTTCTTGTCCTTCTGTTATATAAAATGACAACAGCGGCTCTCTGAAAACATACGAGGTTGCACCGAATATGATTCCGATAACAACTACAATAATTACACATCTGAACACAACAGCACTTATTCTCTCGTAGCGCTTCGCCCCCACATTCTGTCCAACAAATGTAAGTGATGCGTGGTACACAGACGCCATTGCGTTGTATGTAAATCCTTCAATACTTGCAGCGGCACCGTTTCCTGCCATGGCTGCAGAGCCGAACGAGTTTATTGATGACTGTATTACTACGTTTGAAATCGCAAATATTGAAGACTGAACTCCGGAAGGAAGTCCTACGATAAGAATTTTTTTTAGCTTTTCCCAATGAAGTCGAAGTTCTTTTAATTTGAGGTTTGTGCAGTCCTTCTGTTTCATAAGGCAAATAACGACCATAACTGCAGACATATACTGTGAAATGATCGTTGCAAGCGCGACACCCACAACTCCTATTTCTAAAACAATAACAAAGAATAGATTGAAGATAACATTTGCAAGTCCGGAAATAGCAAGAAAATACAACGGACGTTTTGTGTCACCGACAGACCTGAGTATAGCAGCCCCGAAATTATAAAGCAGATTACCAGGTGCACCAAGGAAATAGATTTGAAGATAAAGCGTTGACAGCGGAAGAACATCCTGAGGCGAATCCATAAGAAGAAGAAAATGCTTCGAAAAGAAAAATCCAAAGAATCCGACGATTACACCGCAGATCACACTCAAAAGAATTGTTGTATGAACGTTTTTCTTAACACCTTCATAGTCTTTTGCACCGTAATCGTGAGCTACGGCAACTGCCGCTCCCGTTGATAGACCCATAAACAAATTTATAAGCAGATTTATCAGTGAACCTACAGAGCTTACAGCCGCAAGGGCCTCATTTCCGTCCCAGCGTCCGACTATTATACTGTCTGCTGCATTATAAGCGAGCTGAAGAAGTCCTGAGAGCATCAGCGGAATTATATATTTGATTATTTTCGGTGTGAGAGCACCTTCCGTCAGCGTGGATGCCTTTGCGTTATTCATTTCGTTCTCCAAATCCGATTTATTACAAATATGTATTATACCATAAAAGATCCCGAAAAACAATGTTACAAACAACAGTTTTTCGGGATTGAAAATATGATATTATTTTACAATTGCTATAACTTACAGCCAAGCCATATCGCTGAGCCAATTCTTAAGAAGTTTTGTCCACTGAGCTATATGAGGATTATTTGGAGCAAGTGCAAGTCCGTGTCCACCTATGGGGAAAATATGCATCTCGTGAGGAATGTTGTGCTCTCTTAGCGCCTTCGCGTAAAGATAGCAGTTTATAACATTTGCGCCGCGGTCATTTGATGTACACCAGATAAATGCAGGGGGAGTAGAATCATTCACAAGACGTTCTGTAGAAAACATTTCTTTATTCGGATAATCTTCACCGAGAAGCTTATTGAAGCTTCCAACATCGGCTACAAAGAGATCATCAGACATATGTATTACGGGATAACACAGAATAGTTGCGTTTGGGAATGGGGATACCTTGTCTATCTCATCTGTGTCCTCAAACTCGATAATCTCGCCGTAGGTTGAAACAAGAGATACAAGATGACCTCCTGCCGAACATCCGATTACAGCGATTTTGTCAGCGTCGATTCCAAATATGTCTGCATTTGCACGAACGCATCTCACCGCGCGTCTTGCGTCAAGAAGCGGAAGTGGAAACAGATGAGGAAATACACGGTATCTGCATACAAATGCGTCCATTCCGAGAGAATTGAAGAATTCAGCAATACCTGTTCCCTCTCTTGCCGTAAGTTTAGAATATCCGCCTCCCGGGAAGCAAATCACAGTTGCACGAGTTGTCTTATGTTCGGCCGGATAATATTCGAGCTCAGGCTCAACTTCACACATTCCGGGGATGTTATCCCACATTTTGATTTTTTCCATATATGTTTCTCCATTGTGTATTAAGGTTTATTCAAAACGAATCAAAGCCAATTGATCTCTGCAAGCCAATTCTTAAGAAGTGTTGTCCACTGTGCAACGTGGGGAACGTTCTTCGCGAGACCGAGGCCGTGGTTTCCTCTAGGGAATATATGCATCTCGTGAGGAATATTATGCTCTCTGAGGGCTTTTGCATAAAGGTAACTATTGATTACGTTTACGCAGTTATCATCAGAAGTATGCCAGATAAACGCGGGTGGTGTGGAATCGTTAACAAGCAGATCAGTTGAATATCTTTCAACGTTCACGCGGTTCTCGAGGAGATTATCAAAGCTTCCCTTGTGTGCAACTCCCGTGCTGTCGGGCATATGTCCGACTGCGTAACAAAGTATAGTTGCATTCGGGAAAGGAGAGATTTTATCAATCTCGTCAATATCTTCAAAATCAATAGGATCGGTATAGTTCGTTACAAGTCCTGCGAGGTGTCCGCCTGCAGATGAGCCCATAACAGCGATTCTGTCGGGGTCGATTCCGAATTTTTCTGCATTGAATCTCACATATCTTATGGCACGTCTCGCATCAAGAAGAGGAAGTGGGAATTTATGAGGAGCTACACGATATTTACAAACGAAAGCATCCATCCCTATTGAATTGAAATATTCAGCGTATCCTTTTCCTTCGTGCTCAGCAAGATGAGAATATCCTCCGCCGGGCAATATAACTACAGTAGCTTTTGTTATTTTTTCTTCTGCGGGATAATATTCGAGAAGAGGCTCAACCTCACACATACCGGGAATATTCTCCCAAAATTCAATTTTCTGCATACCTTTTCTCCTGTATTTTTAAGTAATCAAGAATCATCTGCTCATAACCAGCTGATCTCTTTGAACCAATTCTTTATAAGGTCCTTCCACTGTGCAACGTGAGGCGACTCCTCAGCTAGAGCGAGTCCGTGGCGTCCGTGCGGGAATATGTGCATCTCGTGAGGAATGTTATGTTCTCTGAGAGCTTTTGCATAAAGATAGCTGTTGATAACCGTCACGTTATCGTCGTCTGCCGTACTCCATATGAATGTAGGAGGAGTTGCATCATTAACAAGAATGTCTGCTGAGTAGTCTGAATAATCTGTACGGTCTTCTCCTAGCAGTACCTTAAATGTCCCTCTGATATTCCCTGAATCAATTGTTGGATGAATCACGGAATAGCAAAGAGCTGATGCGTTCGGGTACGGTGAAAAATCGTCGATTTCATCACAGCCTTCATAATCAATAGGTTTCATATAATTTGAAAGAAGTGCTGCAAGGTGTCCTCCTGCAGAACATCCGATTACTGCTATCTTTTGAGGATCAATTCCGAATCTATCGGCATTTGCACGAATATACCTGACTGAACGACGTACATCCAGGAGCGGAAGAGGAAAACGATGCGGAAATACTCTGTATCTGCAAACAAACGCATCCATTCCAAGTGAATTAAAAAATCTTGCAAAATCTGTTCCCTCTCGTGCGGAAAGCTTTGTGTATCCGCCGCCGGGAAGACAAATGATAGTACCTTTTGTAATCTTATGTTCAGAGGGATAATACTCGAGAGTGGGTTCCGTGTCGTATGATCCTGGAACATTTTCCCACAGTGAAATTATTTCCATTTTGTTCTCCATATATGTTTTTCTCACATTTTGAATGACCGCAGATCTTTTAATAATCTGCGGTCTGATTCATAATTATTCTTCTGTATTATTTACTGTAACTGCTATACCGAGCTCTTCAAGAGACTTGGGATCTGCCGCAGCGGGACACTTGGAGAGAAGCTCAGATGCGTTCTGTACCTTCGGGAATGCGATAACATCTCTGATATCTTCAAGGCCAAGAAGGAGGCACACTACTCTGTCAAGACCGAATGCGAGACCGCCGTGCGGGGGTACACCATACTTGAACGCTTCAAGAAGGAATCCGAATTTCTCTTCAGCTTCTTCTGCACCGATTCCGAGCACGCTGAACATTTTAGACTGAAGTTCTGTTGTGTGGATTCTGATAGAACCGCCGCCAAGTTCTGTTCCGTTGAGAACACAGTCATATGCTCTTGCTCGAACACGTCCGGGATCTGTGTCGATATACTGCATGTCCTCTTCCATAGGCATTGTGAAGGGATGGTGCATTGCGTAGAATCTTCCGTCTTCTTCGGAGTACTCAAGAAGCGGGAACTCTGTTACCCAAAGGAAGTTAAACTTAGTTTTATCAATAAGACCGAGTCTCTTTGCAACTTCAC
>SVUC01000145.1 GCA_015063455.1 Oscillospiraceae bacterium | reverse complement strand
CCTCAACATAGATTACATAACCTGCTGCAACTTGATTCTCGGTAAGTCCGGCTGCTACATTGTTGTTAGCTTCTGCATTTTCCACGGTAAGTCTCAATTCAGAGATCTCGGCGGAGGACAGCTGTGTACCGGCAGGAACGGTTACTTTGATTTCGCCGTAAGGCATATCAGCAGTCAAAACAACTGCTTCACCTAATTTACCATTGTTATTGACAATAGCAGAACTCTTGTCTACTATGTTAATTTCAGCATCCTTGTCATAATCGTTGCCAAAGCTGTCTTCTTCATTTTCAACCTGTGTAGCAAGTACGGTTGTACCAAGTGTGATCTGAGGGATATGTTCACCATCATGGTTAGCTTCGTTGCCAACTGTTGCAGGCATATAAACAATAAGTGCTACGTAGTCTTCATAATTTGTAGTACCCTGTTCATCTTTAGCCTCAAGAGTCTTTGTTCCGCTGTTGTAAGAATTGAGTCCCTTTACGTCCCCTGCGGCAGTCATAGCCGTCTCACGAGTGTATGTACCTGCAAGATCTGTAACACCGTCAACAACCTTAAATACAAGGTGATCGGAAAGCTTGAGATCTTTACCGTCAAAAGTCTTTCCTTCCACTTCGCTGTAAACGTTTACAGCAAGCTGATACTTGAGTGCAAGAGAACCTGCATTGCTGATCTTGAGATAAGCAACCTCTACGTGACCGGGTTCCCAAATAGCTGCATTGTCAAAGAGATACGTTGAGGAAGTAACTTCCTCATATTTCTTCGTGTTGGCATTCCAATATTCGAGAACGACGTCCAGATTACCGGACTTGATAATGTTGTTCGCGCTGCTTACGCTGTCAGTAAACCACGCCATTGTGGTACCGGCGAACATCGACACGCACAGAAGCAAGGAGAGGATACTCGCTATCAGCGCGTTTTTGGTTTTGCGAATTTTCGTCATTGTATGACCTCCTAAGTAATTTTTATTTTAACGCATTAGCTATTAAAATCGTTATTTAAGCGTGTCTATAGTTTATACACATATATTTTACCCCCCCCCGCATATTTGTCAATAGTTTTTTAACAATTTAAATTTTGTTTACTTTTCTTATATGATATTCTCAGGTTGAACAAAATCGATCATTTTGAATCCGCAGAATTGTTACTGTTTTTCATTATTATATTCTCTTAAATAATCGCACACGGTTGAAGAGGCACGAAAAATATGATATAATTAAATCCAAACAGATTTTTTGTAATAATTAAAAATATCGTGTTCGGAAAGGAGAACATTTTGAAATACATAATCAGATATGTGCGTCCGTTTTTCGGGCGGATGATGGGCGGATTTGTGATAAAATTCATCGGAACGATCATGGATCTGTTTATTCCGATGCTTCTTTCATACATCATTGACGACATCGTCCCGACGGGCAACAAAAATCTCATATACATATGCGGTGCACTTATGCTCCTTTGCGCCATTATTGCAATTCTCGGCAACATCATCGCCAACCGAATGGCTGCACGAGTCGCCCGTAACACGACTGAGAAGATCAGAAACGATCTCTTCCGCAGGATCTCGTATCTGTCAGCACATCAGATCGACGAATTCACAGTTCCCTCTCTCGAATCCCGCCTCACATCTGACACGTACAATATTCACCAGGTTGTCGGTATGATTCAGAGAATGGGTGTGCGTGCGCCTTGTCTTCTCATCGGCGGAATAATCCTGTCGTTTGTGCTCGAGCCTGTTCTCACTCTCGTTCTTATCGCAGTGATGCCTCTTATCTGCACAGTTGTCTACATTATTACAAAGCGTGGAATTCCGCTTTACACAAAGCAGCAGACTGAAACTGACAATATGACAAGAGTTGTACGCGAAAATACGCAGGGTATCAGAATCATAAAAGCACTCGGCAAAGAAAATGCAGAAAAAGAACGATTTGACAACGCCAACCGTTCCCTCAACAAAGCTGTTGAGTCGGCAGGCTTCAACTCTTCACTTTCAAGCCCTCTTATCAATCTGTTTCTCAATCTCGGTCTCGTCGCTGTAATCCTTGTGGGTGCATACAGAGTTGATGCAGGTCTCTCTGAAACCGGTAAGATCATCGCGTTCACCTCATATTTCACGATCATTCTCAATGCGCTGATGAGCGTAACCCGAATTTTTGTTATGTCATCCCGAGCAATTGCGTCAGCAAACAGAATCGGAGAGGTTCTCGACACTCCGTACGATATGAAACCCGATTCATCATACGACAATCCGAACACAAGAAAATCGAACGCTCCGAAAATTGAGTTTGAGAATGTTTCCTTCTCTTACAACGGTATTAAAAATAATGTAGAGAATATTTCGTTCTCTCTCCAAAAGGGGCAGACTCTCGGAATAATAGGTCCGACGGGCGCGGGAAAAACAACCCTCATCGCGCTTCTTATGCGGCAATACGACGTAAACGAAGGATCTGTCAAGATCGACGGCATAGATGTACGTTCAATGAGCCGTGATGAAATATCGAAGAAATTCGGTGCCGCATTCCAGAACGACTTCCTCTTCGCCGACACAATCTCAACCAACATAGATTTCGGACGAGGACTTACGTCTGACGAAATATCCGACGCGATAGTACACGCACAGGCTGACAAATTTATTGAAGAAAAGCCGGGCGGTCTCGATTTTGAGCTTTCCATTAAGGGCGCTAACCTCTCGGGAGGTCAGAAGCAGAGAGTCATCCTCAGCCGTGCTCTCGCGGGGGACCCCGAAATACTCGTTCTTGACGACTCATCAAGCGCACTAGACTACGCGACAGATGCACGTCTGAGAATGGCGATCCGCGAAAACTTCAGCGGAAAGACAACGTGTGTGATCGTTGCTCAGAGAATATCGTCAATAATGCACGCAGATCTTATCCTCGTTATTGAGGACGGAAAGATCACGGGAAGCGGAACTCACGATGATCTTCTCGCAAATTGTCCCCTTTACAAAGAGATCAGCGATTCACAGATGGGAGGTGCTCTCATTGAATAGAGGTCCACGGGCTACTCGCCCCGAAGATACTATCGTAGAAAATGTATCTAAGAAAAAGCTGAAGGTTCTCCTTCGCCTCGGAAAATATATGTACAGGTTTAAGTGGGGCTACATCGCCGCGCTCCTGTTTTCCGTCTGCTCCAACCTGCTCTCACTCCTCGGTCCAACCCTTTCGGGAAAAGCGATCGACGCGATAGGTACAACCAAAGGCGGCGCAAATTTTGACACGATCATATATTACTGTGCTCTTATGGTCGGAGCGTACGTGATCTCAAGTCTGTTCGCCTACGCACTTCAAATAATTATGATAAAACTCTCTCAAAGCATAGTTATGAAAATGCGCGAGGATGTTTTCGCAAAGCTTATGAAGATGAAGGTTGGATACTTCGATGTCACGCAGACGGGAGATATTATTTCCCGAATCTCGTACGACATCGACACGATCAACGCCACCCTGTCGACTGACCTAGTGCAGATCGCGTCAAGCGTTGTCACAGTTGTGGGCTCGCTTATAATGATGCTCTCGATCTCGCCGAAGCTGTGCCTTGTGTTTGCTGTAACCGTTCCTCTTGCAATGCTCACAACAACAAAAATGGCTAACAAATTCCGTCCCCTTTTCAGAGCACGTTCGGGAAAGCTCGGTGAGCTCAACGGATATGCTGAGGAGTGCTTATCAGGACAAAAAACTGTTCGTGCATACAGCGCAGAACCTACTATGATCGATCGATTCGCGCTCCGCAACAAAACTGCCGCTGACGCGTATTTTAATGCCGATTACTACGGAACTATGGTAGGTCCCACGATCAACTTTATCAATAATGTCTCCCTCGGACTTGTCTCCGTGTTCGGCTCACTTATGTATCTCGCAGGAAGTATCACGATCGGTAATGTTTCCTCGTTCGTTCTCTACTCACGTAAGTTCAGCGGACCGATCAACGAGA
>SVUC01000144.1 GCA_015063455.1 Oscillospiraceae bacterium | reverse complement strand
TGCATTCCCCACCCGCCGCGAGTTCGTTAAAGCAGAATTTCCGAAATACAATGCCGATATTATCGGATTTCAGGAAACAAAAGCGGAAATGAGAGAATGGCTGATCGACAATTTCACCGATTATCAGATCTGCGGAATGGGAAGAAACCATGACCTCGGAGGTGAGAGCAATGTTGTTGCATTCAATAAAGACAAGTTCGATCTGATCTCTCTTGATACATTTTGGCTCTCCGACACTCCACGTCTCCCCGGATCACGTTTTTCAACGGACCAAAGCGGATGCCCGAGAATCTGTACCTGCACTACCCTTTATCACAAGGAAACGAAGAAAGCTCTGCGTCACTACAACACTCACCTCGATCACCAGGGACAGTTCGCACAGGCTCAGGGAATATCTCTCATTTTGAACCGCATCGCATCAGACTATGCCGAATGGCAGCTTCCTGTTATACTCACAGGCGACTTCAACGTCAAACCCGACAGTGTGGTTCGAAAGTCCGTAGTGTCTTTTGAAGGATGCGGCTCCCCCCTCGTTGATGTAACAGAAAATGTCGGTTCAACATTCCACGGTTACAGACCCGACAAAATCAGCGTGAAAATTGACTACATATTCACAAATCTCCCCTGCGATAAATCAAAATCATTCACCGCAAAGGATGAAAAGGACGGAATATTCCTTTCAGACCACTATCCCGTCGGTGCATTCCTTGAAATTTGACACCTATTAAAATGAAAATACAAAACGCAAATCCATCCCCCATGATTACAGAACGGAGTGATACCTAATGAAATGCCCTGTTTGCTCATACGAAGACAGTAAAGTAATTGATTCAAGACCGGTAGACGGAAGTAACAGCATCCGCCGCCGCAGAGAATGTCCCGCCTGTCACACACGCTTTACTACATACGAAGTTGTCGATACCCTGACTCCGTTCGTTATCAAAAAAGACGGTTCCCGCGAGCTTTTTGACTCAAACAAGCTTCTCGCAGGACTTCTCAAAGCCTGTGAAAAGCGTCCCGTCGACCCACAGGCTGTCACGGAAGAAATTGCCGCAGCTATCAAAGGCAGTATGAAAACCGACATTCCATCGAAGCAGATCGGTGAAATGGTAATGGATCGTCTGAAAGAGCTCGATGAAGTAGCATATGTTCGCTTTGCATCTGTTTACCGCGAATTCAAGGACATCGACTCATTTATGAAGGAGATCTCAGCCCTGAAAAATTCTCCCAAGCACAAAGACAAATGAATATAACAAAAGAGAGAAGTTTTCCGCTTCTCTCTTTATTTATATTAATGTTAAATTTTTCAAATTACTTTTCGTCAAGAGACTTTGACGCGCGAACTGTGATCGTTTTGTCATAGCAGGAGAACATATCATCTGCTGTCTTATCATCAAGCTTCTTTGTAAAGAGGCTGACGATCGGAACTAAAATAAGTCCGACAATCATCGCAAGAACGCCCGCGTTGATGGGAGATGAGAAGAACGCATTAATGAACACATTTCCGGTAAGCGTGCAGATAAGGTTTACAGTCATAATTCCGACACCGGACACAAAGCTTACCCATACAGCAGCTTTTGTAACCTTCTTCCAGTAGAGGCTGTAGAGGAAAGGTGCGAGGAATGCGCCTGCGAGAGCACCCCAAGATACACCCATAAGCTGAGCGATAAATGTAACCTGAGACTTTGTCTGAACAATTGCGATAGCGGCAGAGATTACAACAAAGAAGACGATAAGTACACGGATAAGAAGCATCTGCTTCTTCTGAGACATCTTCTCACCGGTCTTCTGCTCTCTCAACGGAACGATCATATCGAGTGAGAGAGTTGAAGATGAAGTAAGTACGAGAGATGACAGAGTCGACATTGATGCAGAGAGAACGAGCATTACGACGATCGCTACAATAACATCCGACATTTCAGAAAGCATTGAAGGAACGATACTGTCATATACAGGGTTTCCGTTTGCGCTGTATGCGATCTTATCAGCATAAAGTCTTCCGAATCCGCCCATGAAGTAACAACCGCCGGCTACGATGATTGCGAAAACTGTGGAAATAATCGTTCCTTTGGAGATCGCGGATTCGTTCTTGATAGCATAGAACTTACCGATCATCTGAGGAAGTCCCCATGTACCGAGAGATGTGAGAATAACAACTCCGAGGAGCTCAAGGGGCTTCGGACCGAGGAAGGATACGAATGCACCAGACATTTCGGGATTTGTTTCAGCCTGGATCTGAGAAAGCTGATTGATAGCTTCAGTAAATCCGCCATTAGATTTGAGAACAGCGGCAATAACGATAACTATACCAAAGAGCATTATAATTCCCTGGATAAAGTCATTGATCGCGGTAGCCATGTATCCGCCTGCGATGACGTAGAATCCTGTAAGAACGCTCATTATTACAACGCACCAAACATAGTCGATACCGAATGCAGACTCAAAAAGTCTGGAGAGACCGTTGTAAAGGGATGCTGTATAAGGAATCATAAATACGAAAACGATGATTGAAGCAACGATTTTCAGTGCGTTTGACTTGAATCTTACGCCGAAGAACTCCGGCATCGTTGCTGAACCGAGATGCTGAGTCATAAGACGTGTGCGGCGTCCGAGAATAACCCACGCAAGAAGAGATCCGATAAACGCGTTGCCAAGACCGATCCACGTTGCAGACACGCCGTATTTCCAACCAAACTGTCCTGCGTATCCGATGAAGATTACTGCGGAGAAGTAAGATGTTCCATAAGCGAAAGCAGTAAGCCAAGGGCCCACATTACGTCCGCCAAGGACAAAACCGTTCACGTTTGTGCTTGATCTGCGGCAGTAAATACCGACAGCAAGCATGATCGCGAAAAATACTAACAGGAAAGCTACTTTGATGATCATTTTCTTTGCTCCTTTGCAAATAAAAAATATAAATAAAAAGCCGCACAGCTTTGTGATTCTGTGCAGCGTTTATACGTTATTCAAAAGTTTCGTATTAATTGCATCACAAATCACTATTACTTCTTCGGGCAGTAATAGTAATAATAATAGTATGCATATACGAAGCTTGTCATTATTATTGGTTCCTTTTCTCAAGTTTTTATAATTATAGCACCATACGCCCATTTTGTCAATACTTATTCAAAAAAATGTTAAAATAATATTATTTTTCTGTATTTTTATTAGTTTTTGCGATTGAGGCTATTTTGTGTCGCATTATGTACAAAAAAATATACTGATTTTTGTTAAAAAGCCCTTGACAAAACATCGAGGATATGGTATACTCTGTAAAGTGATTTACTTTACAGCATTGTGCGGTGATTTTTATTTTTGAAAAGGATATGAAATTCCCCATTCTTCTCGACACCTACGGTGTACTTCTCACAGACAGGAAGCGGGAAATACTCGATTATTACTATAATGAGGATTACTCCCTCACTGAAATATCGGAGCTTACGGGAATATCACGTCAGGGTGTACGCGATTCTATCAAGAAAAGCGAAGAAGAAATATACGCACTCGAATCAAAACTCAAAATTGCCGAAAAAAATAACGTATCATCAGAAATTCTCTCATCTGTAATAGCAGATCTTGAGGAAATGAAAAAAACGGCTGACCGTCAAGTAAACGATCAGCTGAATATCATTATTCACAAGCTTGAGTCAATCAAACCGCAAGGAGAACGAACCGATTCGTCGGATCAGGAGTAACATTAATAAATGTTTGATAATTTATCCGAGAAGCTGGAAAATGCTTTTAAGAAATTCAGAAATAAAGGTAAGATGACCGAGGCGGATGTCAAGGAAGGTATGCGCGAAGTCAAGCTCGCTCTTCTTGAAGCTGACGTAAACTTCAAAGTCGTACGCGATTTTATCAAAACCGTTACGGAACGCGCCGTAGGCTCAGAGGTACTCGAAAGTCTTCTTCCCGGTCAGCAGGTTGTAAAAATCGTCCATGAGGAGCTCATT
>SVUC01000143.1 GCA_015063455.1 Oscillospiraceae bacterium | reverse complement strand
CCGCCGTACACAACACCCGCGAGAGGCTTATCGACAATAATAATTGTTGCAACTTTAGGATCATCTGCAGGAGCGTACGCCACTGTTGATCCTACACGGTATGGTGTATTCCCGTTTTCGTCGTACTCGTCACGCTTTTCCGATGTACCGGTTTTTGCCGCGATCTTATATCCCTGAACATAAGCGTTCTTTGCGGCACCGTCTGTTGCGACACCTTCTTCGAGGATTCCTGTAATCGTTTCGCAAGTAGCGGAGCTTACGACCTGTCTCACGTTTTCGCTCACGTAAGACTGTACAAGATTTCCGTTATCGTCTACGATCTCCTTCAGAAGATGTGGTGTCGTGAGGTATCCGCCGTTAGCTACAGCGGAGATCGCTCTGATCTGCTGAACAGGTGTGGTCTTAAAGGTCTGACCGAATGAATAAACGGCAAGAGATACTCCGGAGAAATTTTTATACGGTGTATAGATCGAGCCGACCTCACCGGGAAGATCTATTCCTGTTTTTCCGCCGTATCCGAAATTCAAAAAATAATCGTAGAATTTTTCTTTTCCGAGAAGCGCGGCAGTCTGCATAAGAGTCGGATTGCACGACTGCTGAAGCCCTCTCGCAAATGTGACAGCGCCGTGACCGTCTTCCTCTGCACAGGCAATCGGACGGGGCCATCCGTCAACAATGAGACCACCGGAGCAGAAGAACGGTGTCTCGGGGGTAATAACCCCTTCATCAAGCGCCATAGCTGTCGTGACGACCTTGAAGGTTGAGCCGGGCTCGTATGTCTCCGTGAGGCATTTATTGTTCCACATCGCGTACATAAGGGTGTAGAACGCTTCCGTGTACTCTTCCGTACCCTTTTCAAGATTCAATGAATCAAGCTCTGCCTGAGAATACTGATCGAGGACATAGGGATTATTGAGGTCGAACGACGGATATGTCGCCATAGCGAGGATCTCACCCGTGTCAACGTCCATTACTATTCCGCACACGCGGTTTCCCGCACCCGATTCAATATATGTTTTCTCAAGCTGATTTTCAAGCTCATACTGAATATATATATCAAGAGTCGTGATAATATTATATCCGTTTTCCGCCTCTATATATCTTTCATACTCAAACGGCATATCGTTTCGTCTTGAATCCTGTGCGAGAATATATCTTCCCGATGTACCTTCAAGAAGATTATTATAGTAAGATTCAAGTCCGTAAATTCCTACGCCGTCAGAATTTGTGAATCCTATAACGTGACACGCAAGATCGCTTTTGGGATAATATCTCTTTGATGACGCCTCGAAATACACCTGTTTTTTGAGGTCGAACTGCGCGATAAATTCTTCAATATGCTCTGCCACCTCTGAATCAACATTGTTCTTTACAACTTCCCAATACCGATTCACTTTTGCAGTCTTTTCAAGAATAGTTCCTCTGTCGACTGCAAGATATTTTGAGAGCACCCCGGCGATCATCTCGTCGAGATCCTCTCCCTCAAAGTCGATACCGTAATCGGCATCCTCATATTCGTAGTAAACGTCATTGTCAGATTTGTCATCTGAATTTTTCTTTTCATTCGCCTTCATTCGCTCTTGAATATCGTGAGGAGAAAGAATGACGTTATATACCGTTTTGTTTGCAGCAAGAATATTCCCGTTACGGTCCATTATCGTTCCGCGCTCAGGTGTCACCTCAGTCTGAATTGTAAGTTGATTGAGAACCTTAGACTGATAATATTCATGCATATTTATCTGATAATCTGCAAGTCTTCCGACTATCACTGCACCGACAATAAGAAAAAAAGCAAATACCCACCTCATGCGGATCGCTGTTTTTCTGTCAGTTCTGTTTTTCACAAGATTCATTTGCAAGTTTCCCCATCTGCCGTGATCTTCATTTTTATCTTGCCTGTATAATTATATTTCCGGCGATGTCGTTATATTCTGAAAAGTAACGGGCTGTCCATTTTATCGGTTCAGCCCGCCTGTGTTTTATTTTAATCTGTCAAAGAAATCTCCGAGTGCCGAGAAGATGGATGAGAGCAGGATTCCGTTTGCTGTGTCATCCTTCTGAGTGTCATCCTCGACAACGTCGATGTGCTCGCCCTCAGAAAGAGAGATATATCTTCTCTGAAGAGCATCCTCTTTTGTCATACCGAGTTTGGATGTCGCAATGTTTTCGATCTCTCGAATATCGTTCTTTTCCTCAAGCTTCAATTCAAGCTGTTCTGCAACCGCTTCAAGCTCTGAAAGCTGTGTTTCAAGACTTGTTATCGTGTTTGTCATCTTGTAAACTTCGGAAATGTTGAACACAAGGAACATTACCATAACAGTTCCGAGCAGCAGTGCTGTAACGAACACAGGAGATATGTGATTCTTTTTCACCGTCATCTCAACCGCAGGTGTTATCTTCTCCTGCTCAACCTCCGCGTTCATCTTTCTCGAAGAGGAGTATGTCTGTTCACGATTGTATGTATTACTGTTTTTTGCACTTGTTGAACGGCTTGTGCCTGCTGTCTGTTTTCTTGCGGTTCCGTTATGATTTACTTCTGCAGAGTATCCGTCGCCGCCTGATCTGCGATTTCTGTAATTCTCACGGAATGCTTCTTCCGAGCAGTTCACCCTCGGATCTCTGCCCATCTCGGCACGCTTCATAAGCTCTGATGTTGAGGAAGCCTGCATTCCGCTGAGATGATAGCCGCGGCCGTAAAATTCTTTTTTAAGTTTATTGGCGAGACGATAATCTCCGCTATTCTGATATGTCATGGTGTCCTCCTTCCGAGCTTTTAAGATTTTTTATATTTTATGCCTTCTCCGCCGTTCTGAGCTTCGAGCTTCTCGATCTTGGATTGATCTCCATCTCCTCATCAGAGGGAACGATCGGCTTACGCGAAAGAAGGTTGATCTTCGGTTTGTTTCCGCACACGCACACAGGAAACTCCGGCGGGCATGTACATCCGGTTGATAATTTCTTGAATGTTTCTTTTACGATTCTGTCTTCAAGTGAGTGGAATGTGATAACCGCGAGACGTCCGCCGGGATTCAGTCTCTCAACTGCTCCGCTGATTGACGGCTCAATCGCATCAAGCTCACCGTTCACTTCGATTCTGATTGCCTGGAATGTTCTGCGAGCAGGATTCTGCGCTTCTTTTTTTCTCTGAGCCGCGGGAATTGCGGACGAGATTATATCTGCAAGCTCGACCGTTGTCTCGATCGGCTTTTCTGCTCTGCGATTCACAATGAATGACGCAATTCTCTGAGCAAAACGTTCTTCTCCGTAATCGCGGATGATTCTCTTCAGTTCATCCTCCGAGTAGTAGTTGACGACGTCATACGCGCTTTTTCCTTCTGCCTGATCCATTCGCATATCAAGCGGCGCTTCCTTCGAGTACGAGAATCCGCGATCTCCGTCATCAAGCTGATGTGATGAAACTCCGAGGTCCCACATGATCCCGTCGATCTTCTCGATGCCGAGCATATCGAGAGCCGCAGTTACGTTTCTGAAATTCGATTTTACTATTGTTACGAGATCTGCATATTCTTCAAGACGTTTTGTACACGCCGCGATTGCCTCGTCATCTCTGTCAAGGCAGATAAGACGCGATCCCTCAGGCAACAGCTTTGCAATCTCAAGAGAATGTCCACCGCCTCCTGCTGTACAGTCAACGTAGATTCCGCCGCGAGACGGTTCGAGAGTTTCCATGACTTCGCGAGCCATGATCGACACATGAGAAAATTCCATTGCCACCTCTTACAGACCGAGCTCGAGAAGCATTTCGGTAAGGTTTTCGGGCTCTTCATCAAGCTGCTGTTCGTTCCAAATTTCCTCTGACCAGATCTCAGCGTATTTTCCGCATCCTACCGTGATAACGTTTTTCGTGATTCCAGCAAAGTTGAGCATATCCTGTGTCAGCATCACTCTGCCCTGTGAATCGGGCTGAACTTCCATCGAGTTCGAATAGAGATATC
>SVUC01000142.1 GCA_015063455.1 Oscillospiraceae bacterium | reverse complement strand
TACCGTTTGCAGCAATCAAAGCTTATTTCTCATGATCTTACCGCTGATGGTCTTAGGAAGCTCGTCGCGGAAAACAACGATTCTCGGATACTTGTACGGCGCTGTATTCTTCTTGACGTAGTCCTGAATTTCTTTCTTCAGCTCGTCAGTACCGACTGTTCCCTTTGTGAGAACGATCGACGCCTTTACAACTTGTCCGCGAACCTCGTCCGGCTCAGCAGATACACCGCATTCCAGAACATAAGGAAGCTCCATAATAACATTCTCGATCTCGAAGGGCCCGATGCGGTATCCGGATGACTTGATAACGTCGTCGATTCGTCCGACATACCAAAGGAATCCGTCTTCATCACGCCAAGCAAGGTCGCCGGTGTGGTAGTAGCCGTCGTGCCATACCTCTGCGGTCTTTTGTTCGTCGCGGTAATATCCCATAAAGAGTCCGCACGGAGCACCGTTTTCGGTATTGACAACGATCTCACCTGTCTCACCGTCTGCGGCTTCTTTACCGTCGGGAGTGATGAGGTGAACATCGTAGATCGGGCAAGGCAGACCCATAGAACCGAGCTTATGAGGCGCACCGCGGAGATTTCCGATCATGCAGGTAGACTCTGTCTGACCGAAGCCCTCCATAATTTCAAGACCTGTTGCATCGTAAAACTGCTTGTAAACCTCCGGGTTAAGTGCTTCACCCGCTGTTGCGGCATGTGTAAGAGATGAGAAATCGTACTTTGAAAGATCTTCCTTGATAAGCATACGGTACATTGTCGGCGGAGCGCAGAAGGTTGTGATACCGTATTTCTTGAACATAGGCATGATCTTTGCTGCGTCAAATCTGTCAAAGTCGTATACAAATGTTGCAGCCTCACAGAGCCACTGTCCGTAGAGCTTACCCCACATAGACTTCGCCCAGCCTGTGTCGGAAATCGTAAAGTGAAGTCCGCTGTCGGAAGAATCTACGCAATGCCAATATTTCGCTGTATGGAAGTGGCCAAGAGGATACTTATGGCTGTGCATTGCGATCTTAGGATATCCTGTTGTACCCGATGTGAAGAACATAAGAAGCGGGTCATCTCCCTTGGGAGAATCTTCTGTACGCTCGAATTTACCGGAAAACAGCTCGAATTCCTCATTGAAATCGTGCCAGCCGTCACGTCTCCTCGTCTCAGGCCCTGCGTTTACAAGTATCTTTGTGAGATTTCCCGTGTAATTTGCCGCAGCGGAATCGACCTCGTCAGCGGTAATTCCGTCAGCAGTACAGAGAATTGCGGAAATTCCCGCGGCATCAAATCTGTATTCAAAGTCGTGCTTCATAAGCTGATTGGGCGCGGGAATTGCAACAGCACCAAGCTTATTGAGTCCGAGCATTGCATACCAATACTGGTAATGTCTCTTAAGAACGAGCATTACACGGTCTCCCTTTTTGATACCGAGAGACTTGAAGTAATTCGCACACTGCGCGGATGCGCGTGAGATCTGCTTGAAGGTCAAACGCTTTTCGGTAATTCCGTCGTTTGCGACGTGAACCATTGCAACCTTCTCAGGCTTCTCTTTCGCAAGGACATCAACGATATCAAATGCGAAGTTGAATTCATCTTCATTCTTAAATGTGATCTTTACAGGAGTTCCGTTTTCGTTCTTTACAACGTCAACGTATCTCTTGTAGATACGTTCCTCGTGCTGAGGCTCGTCAGCAACCTTCTTATGAATTATCTTATTCTTTACGCTTTCAGTGAGTTCAATATCGGGGCTGAGAACGATCGCATAGAAAATACAGTCCTCGCCGCCAACAGCGATCATACCGTGAGGTGTGGACGAGTCGTAATAAATACTGTCTCCTGCGTGAAGGATCTCAGCGTGCTCACCAACCTGAACCTTGAGTGAGCCTTTGATTATGATATCGCACTCCTGTCCTTCGTGTGTTGTCAGCTCAATATCACGTCTCTCCTCGTCGGCATTGTACTCAGCTACAACGTAAAGAGGCTCTGCAATACGGTTTTTGAAGGATGACGCAAGATTGAAGTAAGTCATGCCGTGAGCCTGGTCAATCTTCTGACCGCCGCCCTGACGTGTAACTACATATCCCGCAAGTGTGGGGCTCTTACCCTCAATAATATCTGTAACGTCAACGCCGAGTGCGAGCGCACAGCGATAGATGAATGCGAAGGAAAGACTTTCTTCTCCTCTCTCGCATCTGAGATATTCGTCAACCGATGTGTCGGTCTTTGACGCCATCTCAGAAGGTGTATAACCCGAGATCTCACGAAGAACCGCAATTCTTGCGGCCATTTCGTGAATCTTGAATTCAAGTCCTGTAATGTTTGTTTTCATTGATATAATACCTCTCGAATCTCTGCGGGACGGTATAAAAAAATCGTCCCAAAGTAATTTCTTTGAGACGAACGATATAGTCCGCGGTACCACTCAAATTGCACACCGATAACGTGTGCCTCTCAGGCTCAGTCAAGCCGTATGCATTTACGCAGCAGTTACGGAAAGATTCTACTCACGGACAACCCGTTTTCTTTCTTTCAGCTTAGGAGCTACAGCGATTATTTTTACGTCAACGGCTTTCACCAATCTTATTAATCTTATAAGATGCCGTATTCTCTGCGACGATATTATAACGCACTCTCCGTCATCGCTTTTCGGTTATTTTATATTTTACATTATATTCCCCTATTTGTCAATAGTTTTTTGTTTTTTTCGGAATGATGTTTTTTCTTCATCATATTATATATACTGTGTCACAGTCAACGATTTCCTGCAGATACAAAAAATTACTGAAAAAACTAAAAAAATTTTTCAAAAACCTATTGACATCCTGAAAAAATATGATATAATATAATCGTACTAAACGAGACCGAGTCTCAATAAGGTGAACAGACATTAAGGTGGACTTAGTATGGATCAGAAAAAAACAAACAGCACACCGAAAAAAACAAGAAACACACAACAAAAACAGTTGATACTCGAAACTCTCCGCGATATGGGGAGCCACGTCTCTGCAGGTGCGATTTTCAAGGAACTTCAAAGTAAGCACCCGGGAATCGGACGCGCAACGGTTTTCAGAGTTCTCTCAGACATGGCAGACAACGGAACGATCTTCCGAGTCCGCACGGTTGAAGGAGAGGACAGATACGACATCACAAGTTTCGATCACTGTCACGTGATCTGTAGAAAATGCGGCAAGGTAGATGACGTCTGGTTCGACTCAAAGCCTGAGGTTTTTGATCACATCAAATCATCGTCAGACTTCAAGGTTGAAAAAACACACATCGAATTTATCGGACTGTGCAAACAATGTGCAAAAGGTCAATGACCATAAATTAAAATAAAAAATAATTACATAATCTAAAGGAGATTAGAAAAATGAAAAAATGGAAATGCTTAGTATGTGGTGAAATCGTTGAAAGTGATGTTCGTCCTGACAAATGTCCTCTTTGCAAGGCTCCCGGTGAAAAGTTCGAAGAAGTTGTTGAATCCGGTGAAATGACATGGGCAGCAGAACACGTTGTAGGTGTAGGTCACGCTGACGGCGTTACACAGGAAATCATCGACGGTCTCCGCGCTAACTTCAACGGCGAATGCACAGAAGTAGGTATGTATCTCGCAATGGCTCGCGTAGCTCACCGCGAAGGTTATCCCGAAATCGGTCTCTACTGGGAAAAGGCAGCATTCGAAGAAGCTGAACACGCAGCTAAGTTCGCTGAGCTTCTCGGTGAAGTTGTAACCACATCCACAAAGAAGAATCTCGAAATGCGTGTTGAAGCTGAAAACGGCGCAACAGCAGGCAAGTTCGAGCTCGCTAAGATGGCTAAGCAGCTCAATCTCGATGCTATCCACGATACAGTTCACGAAATGGCACGCGACGAGGCAAGACACGGTAGAGCATTCGCAGGTCTTCTTGAAAGATACTTCGGTAAATAATAAAAAAACATCGTACAAATCCGAGAGGGGATGGGAAACCGTTCCCTCTCTTTTTTCATAACAATTTTGTGAATTATGAGAACCACAGATTGAAAAAATGGAAGAT
>SVUC01000012.1 GCA_015063455.1 Oscillospiraceae bacterium | reverse complement strand
ATCAGCAACCTTAATAAAACCTGCGATGTTAGCACCTGCAACGAGGTCGTCCCCGAGGTCATACTCGTGAGCAGCCTTTACGGAATTGTTGAAGATGTTCTTCATAATGCCCTTGAGCTTTTCGTCAACTTCTTCAGCAGACCAGCTGTAACGCATAGAGTTCTGGCTCATTTCGAGACCGGAAACGGAAACGCCGCCTGCGTTAACAGCCTTGGAAGGAGCTACGATTACGCCGTTCTTCTTGAGGTAAGCAACAGCCTCATTTGTTGTGGGCATATTGGATACTTCAACATAGTACTTAACACCGTTTGCAACGATCTTTTCAGCTTCAGTCATACCAACTTCGTTCTGTGTAGCGCAAGGCATAACGATGTCAACCTTAACACCCCACGGCTTTTCGCCCGGGAAGAACTGTACTCCGAACTTATCAGCGTAGTCCTGAACCTTGTTACGGCAGGAAGCACGCATTTCAAGGAGATAGTCGATCTTTTCGTCAGTATTGATTCCATCGGGATCGTAGATGTATCCGTCGGGACCGGAGATTGTAACAACCTTACCGCCGAGCTCGTTGATCTTCTTAACTGTACCCCAAGCTACGTTACCGAAGCCGGATACTGCGAATGTCTTGCCCTTGATATCGTCGCCGAAATACTTGAGCATTTCAACTGCATAGTAAACGGCGCCGAAACCTGTTGCTTCGGGACGGATGAGAGAACCGCCGTAGGGAATACCCTTACCTGTGAGAACGCCAGTGAACTCGTCACGGAGTCTCTTGTACTGACCGAAGAGGTAACCGATTTCTCTCGCGCCAACACCGATGTCACCTGCGGGAACGTCTGTGTCGGGACCGATGTACTTGGAAAGCTCTGTCATAAAGCTCTGGCAGAATGCCATAACTTCTCTGTCGGACTTTCCTGCGGGATCGAAGTCGGAACCACCCTTACCACCGCCCATGGGAAGGCTTGTAAGAGAGTTCTTGAAAGTCTGCTCGAAACCGAGGAACTTCATAATGCTGAGGTTTACAGAAGGATGGAAGCGGAGACCTCCCTTGTAAGGACCAATAGCGCTGTTGAACTGAACACGGTAACCTGTGTTAACACGGATCTGACCGTTGTCATCAACCCACGGAACGCGGAAAATGATCTGGCGTTCAGGCTCGATCATACGCTCAAGGAGAGCCTCTCTCTTATACTTTTCTTCATTCTTTGCGATAACAGGAGCGAGAGATTCAAGAACCTCTTTAACTGTCTGTAAAAATTCAGGCTGATCGGCATATTTCTTCTCAGCCATTGCGAGTATGTCACTTAAGTAGCTCATTGTGGATTCCTCCGTATAATTATTTATTACATAGTAAAATATACCACGAAATCGTCAAAAATGCAATATATATACAGCAAATATTTATCCTGTTCTTTCAATTTCTGCATTTTGCAACAAAAAAGTGCCCAATTTACCGCTTGATTTAATCAAATAAACGAATGTGTTTTTTGCAATTTTGACTAAAAAACGCTGTGGTAAATGATGAAGAACTGTGATGGAATAAAAAACAACGGACAACATTAATAATAATGCAGTCCGTTGAGTAATTATTCCATCAGTGAAACAAAAAATCAGATTTGGTCAGCGCTTTCGATGAACAGCGGAAGCGGGAACCATGTACGGATCTCAGGCTTTAAGCACTTGGTGTGAGCTGAATGAACACCAAGGAGTAAGCGAACGGCGTCCTTATGACTTAATTCGAGCATTGTTTCTCCGTCATATTCGTCAACACTTACTTCGTTGTTTTTTACGCTGATCTTCAGTTTGCAATCTCCGCTGTACCCGTGAATCAGAAGTGTCAGTTCTCCATCACAAACAGATTCTGTCTGAGCCTTGAATTTGAGCAGAGTCTTTATTACCTTCTTGTAATTCAGGATGTTTATATTGTAGTTTTCACTTTCGGTGAGGCACTGAGTCATGTACCCCTTTGAGCGTGAGAACGGATGTACTGCAACATTACCGATGTTGCAGCAGAGGAGTTCATCTTCTCCTACAGCAAGAGTGGAGTAATAAGCACCCACAGCAGCCTTGAGCTTTCCGTCTTCGGTAATGACATAGTTTTGCTCACAGGGATTTTTGTCCCTCTTCAGCACTTTAGGATAGCTTTCAATAAAATTTCTATCCGTTCCGTTGAACCCGAATACGTAATTGAGAAAATCAATGAGATCATCATACATATTGGGAGTTCCGTGACCTTTGTAAATGATGGGGTCTGACTATATAATTCCTCCATATGATTAAATTGTTAAAATTATAAAAATCACACATGATCTGTTCTGTCAATAAAGAGCGGCAGAGGGAAGTACGCGGCGATTTCGGGACGGACGAGCTCTCGGTGAGGTGAGTACAGTCCGAAAAGGAAACGAACAGCATCAATGTGTTCAAGCTCAAGTTCAGCTTCTCCGTCAAAATCTTCAACAGATACCGAATTGTTTTTAACTGAGATAAGCAGCTTTTCCTCCCCTTTGTAACCGTGAACGAAGAGTGAGAGTTTACCGTCAGCCAGTTTTTCTTCTTCTGACTTGAACTTCAGGAAAGTGTAAATGACCTTTTTGTAATTGAGAACATTCACACAGTAATCCTCGTTTGAAGAGAGAGAGTAAGCAATTTTTGTTGAGGCAGACATAAGCTTTTTATCCCAATTGGGAATGCTGAATGTAATACCTCCAAACTTTGCCACAAATGAACGGATCACATCGTCAAAATAACTCATATCTTTTAGAGTTAATTCTTCAAGGTCATCTACACAGTAACCGATTACTTCTCCGTCTTTTATGAAAGCTCTCGGCTGCAGTTTCCAAGAACACAAAATATTGTAAAAATCATTTCTCTCGCGAACGGTTCTGTTTTTTCGAGTGAGATGAAGTGCATACATTTTGTCGAGAATTTCTGTGTCTTCTGCTGTTACATCACGGATTTCAATTTCATTATAAGGAGTATTTTGATATACATGGCGAAGGGCAGAATGTCTCAAGGTTATGTCATATTTAGGACAAGCTGTTTCAAATCCAAAATGCTGATATCTGTGTCTGTTTCCACCGAGCGTGACAAGATCATAGTCTTTTGAGCAAATCTCATCAAGTGCGAGATTCATACATTCAGACATATATCCTTTGGAGCGTGCGTCGGGATGTACGCCCACGTTTCCGATTCCGCAGTGAGAAAGTTCTTCATTTCCGATCTTTAGTTTGGAATCGTAAACACCGACTGCGGTAAAAATCTTTCCGTTCTCCGAAATTATAAAATTATTGTAACAGGGATTATATTCCGTTTTGTAGAGTTTGGGTAAAATGGCGAGGAAATCATTTTCTGGTGAATCAAAACCAAAGGCGAGATTAATGAAATCCATATACTCATTATACATCTCTGACGATGCGCGACCTTTATAAATAACAGACCCAGACATATTATTAATGACCTTTCGTGATTTAGATGATTTATTTTGTATTTGGGACACAGACATACGGTCTGAATCCTTTTGCAAGAAGATCTATTTTCGCCTTGTTCAGTGATTCTTCGTCACGGAACAGACCGAAAACAGTAGGACCGCTTCCGCTCATAAGTGAGTTCCCGCCGAACTTTTGCATAATTCTTTTAATCTCGTCAATTATCGGATTTTCCGGGATCGTGACTTTCTCAAAGGAATTATACAGCTTTGACGGCATCCTTCCATTCTGCAGATCGGATATTATATCTTCCGCACTGCAAAGTCTTTCTTCACGTTCTGTTTCGTCGATTAATTTGTATGCGGCTGCAGTAGATACAGCAATACCGGGAAAGACAAGGAGTATCTGATATGATGTTTGGGGTATGTCACACGGAACGATCACATCACCGATACCGGAGCAGATACAAGTCCCGCCAATCAGACAGAAAGGAATATCCGCACCGATTTTTGCACCTGTCTCACATAGCTCGGATATGCCGGCGTTCACATCAAAAAGTATGTTCAATGATGTCAGAACGGCAGCCCCGTCAGATGAGCCCCCCGCAAGTCCTGCGGCAGAAGGGATTCGCTTGTCGATGTGGATCGTTATATCGTAGTTCTTGATTTCGAATTTTTCGAAAAACGCCTCAGCGCACTTATATGCAATGTTTCGTTTGTCCTCGGGGATAGATTTGTCTGTGCATTCAATTGAGATGTTTTTTGAATTGCCGGCATCAGAGCGCAGAACGGTAATA
Organism: Oscillospiraceae bacterium; assembly: GCA_015063455.1. Taxonomy (GTDB): domain Bacteria; phylum Bacillota; class Clostridia; order Oscillospirales; family CAG-272; genus UMGS1696. Next base: position 27,677 of record SVUC01000012.1, on the reverse strand, counting down.
GTGTCGAAGAGTGAGATCTGCTGCATAACACTTTCGATATTGTGATAACCGTCGGGACGCTTTTCTTTTACGTCAAGGAATAAATTGATTTTTGCGTAAGCTTTTGTTGTTACCGTTCGGTTCATAAAATTCCTCCTGCTTTGACGCTTGTGAAAATAAACAGTTTTATGATAAACAGTATCAGTGAATGAGCTTGATGAAAATATTCTGCTTTATGTCGACAGCGCCGATCGGACAGAGCTCCTGACAGCAGAAGCATCGGATACAATCGGAACGGTCGATCTTTGCGTATTTTTTATTGTTTTTCTTTTTCTCGATTATGATCGTATGACGAGGGCAGGAGTTAGCACAAATTCCGCATCCTATACACTTTTTGAGATTGATGTTGGGCTTTGTTTCAAAAAGCTTTGCAATACGTCCGCCGCAAATATTCGACAGATTCTTGAGGAAGAATCCTGCGTCGGAATCGGGGCGTTTGAACTCGAATGTTGGGTAGTCTTTTTTACCGATTATCTCAATTTCTCCGTGACTGCGAGGCATAAATCCTCTTTCAGCGGCAATATCGAGGTGAAATACTTTACCTTCAAGGCCGATCATTCTCTCACCGATCACGTCAAGAGAATAAGGAGAGCGAGAGATCAGCGTCATACCTGTTTTCAGCGGAGTTCCGTGAGTGGGACCGTTTCCTTCCATCGAAAGAATCGCATCACAGATCGCAATGAAGGTCTTGTTTTGGAGAACAAAAGAGGACAGATCCACAAGCATAGCAGAGAAATCCTGAACCTCGGGGAAGCTTGAGTGCATTTCAAACTTTTCAACGCCGGGGATAATGCCGAAGAGATTCTTTGTCGCGCAGCTGAGTCCTGTGAGAGAGTGTGTCTTGAGCTTGCAGAGATCTATCACAACGTCAGCATCCATAACTGCGGAGATTACGTGAGACTTTTTCAGCTTGACACCGCCGATTACGGCGTCCTTGAATGTGAAGTCATCGTTGAGGTGAAGATCATCGCTGACGGCTGAGGTCATCTCACAAACTTTGTAAACATTGTTAAGGCTCGCGGCATTAAACGGACCACCGGGAGAGTCTGCGAGTACAATGTCGCCGGCTTCCATTTCCTTCAGGATTCTGACAAGTGCAATTACAAACGAGGGATGTGTTGTCGCAGCGAATTCAGGTTTCTTCGCAAGAACGAGATTAGGCTTGAGACAAATCTTTTTTCCCTTGATCAGATCCTTGGTTATTCCGAGAGACGCGAACGCCTCACTGAATATCGAATAAATTTTCTCGATGTCGTAAGAATCGCAGTCTGCGATGTGAACGGGGGCATTAAACTTATAATTTGATGTCATATCTATCCTTTTACAATTTGTAATTTATTGGAATTTCAATATCTTTTTTATTATACCATAAAAGCCGAACAAAATCAACAGATTGTGTTAAACAAATACAAAAATGTGAAAAATGTATTACTCTGCAATAAAAGAAAAATCCGGCTGAAACCTTACGGAATCAACCGGATGATATTCAAATAAATCAACCGAGTCTTGCTTCGAGAGCAGCGAGTTCTTCGTGAAGTTCAGCGGGAACTCTGTCACCGATCTGAGCGTAGAAGTCCTTGATGTTCTGGATGTCTTCTTTCCAGCTTGCAACGTCAACAGATACGAGATCACGGATAGTGTCGATTGTAACATCTTCGAGACCTTCGATGTTGATGTCTTCAGCCTTCGGAACATAACCGATAGCTGTGAGATCAGCGTCAACCTTATCTTCGCAGCGAGCGAGGATCCAGAGGAGAACTCTCATGTTGTCACCGAATCCGGGCCAAATGAAGTTGCCGTTATCATCTGTTCTGAACCAGTTAACGTGGAAGATCTTGGGAGCGTTGGGAATCTTCTTACCCATAGCGAGCCAGTGAGCGAAGTAGTCACCCATATCGTAGCCTGCGAACGGACGCATAGCCATCGGGTCACGGCGAACTACACCTACAGCACCTGCAGCAGCAGCTGTTGTTTCGGAAGCCATGATAGAACCAACGAATGTACCGTTCTGCCAAGATGTAGACTGGTAAACGAGGGGAGCAGTCTTTGCACGACGTCCGCCGAATACGATAGCGGAGATCGGAACACCTGCGGGATTGTTGAATTCTTTAGAGAGGCAGGGGCAGTTAACAGCCTTAGCTGTGAATCTTGAGTTGGGATGAGCGCCTGCTGTCTGAACCTTGTTGTTCTTGTCGTACTTGGTGTAATCCCATTCTTCGCCGCGCCAGTTGAGAGCGTTCTTCGGAGGATTGTTGTCAAGTCCTTCCCACCAGATTGTGTTGTTGTCAAGATCGTGGCAAACGTTTGTGAAGATAGTATCCTTCATGCAGGTGTAGAGAGCGTTGGGGTTAGACTTTTCGTTTGTACCTGGAGCAACGCCGAAGAAGCCGTTTTCGGGGTTAACAGCGTAAAGACGTCCGTCAGCACCAACTCTGAGCCAAGCGATATCGTCGCCTACGCACCATACCTTGTATCCCTGCTTAGCGTAAACTTCCGGAGGAATGAGCATAGCGAGGTTTGTCTTACCGCAAGCGGACGGGAATGCAGCGGAGATATACTTAACGTCGCCGTTCGGATATTCAACACCGAGGATGAGCATATGCTCAGCCATCCAGCCTTCCTTACGTCCGAGGTAGGAAGCAATACGGAGAGCGAAGCACTTCTTACCGAGAAGAACGTTTCCGCCGTAACCGGAGTTAACGGACCAGATTGTGTTATCTTCGGGGAAGTGGCAGATATAACGGTTTTCTTCATCGAGATCAGCCTTAGCGTGAAGACCCTTGATGTAGTCAGCGCTGTCGCCGAGAGCTTCGAGTACGTTTGTGCCAACTCTTGTCATAATGAGCATGTTGAGTACAACGTAGATAGAGTCTGTGAGCTCGATACCGTACTTAGCGAAGTCGGAACCTACGATACCCATAGAGTAGGGGATAACGTACATTGTTCTGCCCTTCATAGCACCCTTATAGAGCTTGCCGAGCTTTTCGTAGCATTCTTTAGGATCCATCCAGTTGTTGATGTTTCCTGCATCTTCCTTCTTGGATGTGCAGATGAATGTTCTGCCTTCAACACGAGCAACATCGTTTACTGCTGTTCTGTGGAGATAGCATCCGGGAAGCTTTTCCTGATTGAGCTTGATCATTTCGCCTGTGGAGCAAGCTTCAACGCGAAGAGCCTCTGCCTGTTCTTCAGTACCGTCGATCCAAACGATCTTGTCGGGGCAGGTAAGCGCTGCCATTTCATCGATCCAGGAGAGAATGTGCTTGTTTGTTACCATAATCTTATATGACTCCTTGAAAAATTATTTTTCGAAATTAAATTTAGCTGTTTTCTGAATTTCAATAAATGAATCAGAAAATAAAATTCAAAATTCTGCTATGATACATTATACACGAAATGAGAGTTTTTTTCAACTGCAAAATACATAATTTTTTTGATTTTTACATTTTGGTAATAGAATAACGAAAACGCTTGAAGAATTGTTCATAATTGAATTTTTATGTCAAAATCAATAGTGGCATACTTGTGTTTTGTGGTGAATACAGACAGTTTTTTGACTAAATAGCACAAAAATAAGATTTTTTGGTATTTTTTCGGTGTGATAAAAATTTGGAAAAAGTCGAAAAAATTTCGAACAAGTGTTTACTTTAGAGAACATATATGGTATAATTAACATAACTTGATAACAGTTTAGATATACTCAGCTAAAGAGACGCGATATTTGAATCAGAGAGGTTAATTATGATACAGCTTGAGCAAAAAGAACAGATGATATTTAATTATATCAGAGATAATATTCGAAAAAACGGATATTCTCCGTCGATCCGTGATATCTGTACAGCGCTCAATATCAAAAGTACATCAACAGTACATACCTGCCTAGAAAGACTTGAGAAAAAAGGATATATCCAAAAGGAAAACGGTAAGAGCCGTACACTCAGGATTGAGGGTATCTCACCTGATGAGACTGAGGAGGAGATTGACGTTTCACGAGTTCCTCTTCTCGGAAAGGTTACAGCAGGTCAGCCGATTCTCGCTGTAGAGAATTATGAGGGATATATCAGTTATCCGCGCGGGATAAGACCGATGCCTGATAACGATCTGTTTGCTCTCAGAGTCAGCGGAACAAGTATGATAGAAGCAGGAATACTTGACGGAGACATCGTCATAGTTGAGAAAACTGCTACTGCTGAAAACGGAGATATCGTAGTAGCGCTGATAGACGATGAAGCTACAGTTAAGACCTTCTATAAAGAGGACGGTCATTTCAGACTTCAGCCTGAGAACAGAACAATGCTTCCGATAATTGTAACAAATCTTATGATACTCGGAAAAGTTGTAACAAGTATAAGATACTACAAATAAAATATGCTTTATGCGTGTTTGAAAAATAAGTTTTTGGAATTATTTGCATTTTCACAAAGGAGAGCACCATGACAAAACCCATTAAAGTCGGACTTGTTGGACTCGGTCGTGCGGGAAGCGGCATGCACAGACCTGAGCTGAGGGTAAGACAGGACAAATTTGTTTTCTATGCTGTGTGTGATATCATTGAAGAGAGAACAAAACCGTTTGTCGAAGAATTCGGAAGTAAGCCGTACACGAGAATTGAGGATCTTATAGCTGATCCTGAGGTTGAGCTGGTTACTATCGCAACTCGATCCAAGGATCATTTCCGTCACGCAAAAATGGCGCTTTTGGCAGGAAAAGACGTAATGCTTGAAAAACCCTTCTGTATTACTTCAGAGCAGGCAAAAGAGCTTATTAAGCTTTCGTCACAGCCTGCAGGTCCTCACCTTTATATAAGACATAACCGCCGTTTTGAAAGAGGATTTGAACTTGTGAGTGAGATCATTGACTCGGGTAAGCTCGGTGATGTTTATGAAGTCAGACTTGCAAGAACCGAGTATAACCGTCGTTTTGACTGGCAGACTCTTAAAGAGTTCGGAGGCGGCCACCTTTTCAATTGGGGTTCACATATTGTTGACCACGCACTTCGTTTCTGCGGCGGTGACTACACAAAACTGTACTCATATCTCAGCCACGTTATCACAACAGGTGACTGTGAAGACCACGCAAAGCTCGTTTTCACCGGTATCAACGGTCGCTGCGTAGATCTTGAGATAACCTACGGAGTTACAATGCACGTTCCCGAATATATGGTTTACGGAACAAAAGGCTCTCTCTTCTCTGAAGGAAACACTCTCCATCTCCGTTACCTTGATCCCAAGATCGAGCTTGAGAAAATCGAAGCGGATAAGGGAACTCCCGGCGAATCCACATCTTCAAGAAATTCTGAACCTCTTACATTTGTTGATGAGTACATTGAGCTTGAAGACTTGTGCGAGGGTACTCCGAGGATCTGGGATGCACTATACGAGGCAATACGTGAGAACAAACCGTTCCCTGTAACTCTCGATCAGGCTCTGAAGGTAGTCGAAACGATCGAAGAAGCTAAAGAAAATACAGTTTTTGCACACAAAGTACCTCTTGATTATTGATTTGCTTACATAAAGAAAGGAATTTAACAATGGCTAACGAAATTATCAAAGGAATGGGCTTCCATCATATCGCTGTAAAAGCGGCAAATTTTGAAGAATCACTCAAGTTTTATACAGAAGGCCTCGGAATGAAGTTCTACACACAGTGGGGCGAGGGCGACAAGAGAATCGCAATGCTCGATCTCGGTGACGGCGGAATCCTTGAGCTTTTTGCAGGCGGCGAATCTGTTGAAACAGGTAACGGCGGATATATCCACTTTGCTATGAAGGTTGACGATGTTGATGCAGCTTACGAAGCAGCTATCAAAGCAGGCGCTAAGCCGAAGAGCGCACCAAAGATCGCTCCTCTTGCATCAGCTCCCGTAAAGCTTACTCTCAATTGCGGTTTCGTTTACGGTCCCAGCGGTGAGGAGCTTGAATTCTTCAGAATTCTCGAAGCAGAATAAGAATTAATGAAACTTGACAGGGATTTCTACACAACAGACGGACTTACACTTGCTGAGTCTCTCATCGGTAAGGTCCTCGTACACCGCGTGAACGGTGTTGAACTTGCAGGAGTTATAACCGAGACAGAGGCGTATATGGGTATAACCGATAAGGCGTCCCACGCCTATGGCGGACGTCGTACTGCGCGGACAGAAACAATGTATCTTGAAGGCGGACACGCATATGTTTACCTAATTTACGGAATGTATTCGTGCATGAACATTACCGCAAGTACGGAGGGGAACCCCGAGGCCGTTCTGATCCGTGCTGTGTACCCAATCGCAGGTGAGCGTGAGATGCTCGACCTTGTTCGTGCGCGGAGCAGGAGAAAGAGTATTCCCGATTTTGACGGAATAACAGAATCTGAGCTGTATTCGTTTACGAACGGTCCGGGCAAGCTTTGTAATGCGATGATGATCGACAGAGACCTTGATGCTCTCGATATGACGGGCGGCGATTTCTTTGTCAGGGATGACGGCTACAGAGCAGGTGAAATTATGAAGTATCCGCGCATCGGGATAGACTATGCTGAGGAAGCAAAGGATTATCCGTGGCGATTTTCGGTAAAACTTCACAAAAGAATTCCTACATTTTTCAAATAAAAATATTCGTTATAATTTACGAAAAATTGATATTTGATTTGTCAACAGAATACAAAACGGGTTCGCTTGGGTGTTTATATCGCCTGATTTGGACTCGTTTTTCTGTTTTTTGGGTAAAATAATACGACAAATTGAGTATGATTTGCCGAGTCAATTATTACTTTTGTTGTAAATATTTCGCATTTTTTTGTAAAATATGACAAAAGAAGAGTCAAAATTGTGCAAATTGACACAAAACGTTGTATTTGTATAGGTTTCACCTCACAGTTTTGTACTAAAAAACCCTTGAATTCTCAGCTTCAATGGTGTATAATAGTAAGTAAAGAAAGGATTGATTGAAATGATAGATTCAGAAAACAGAAATGTATGTGACAGAGATATGTTTCCCGCATATCTGTTTCATCAAGGAACAAATTTTACTGCATATGATTATCTCGGAGTACACGGGATAAAGACTGAAAACGGTTATACCTACACATTCAGAGTATGGGCGCCGAATGCTATCCGTATTTCGGTCGTGTCGGACTTTTCGGATTGGAATAACGGATTCCCGATGTCAAAGATCAACGAGCAGGGTATCTGGGAAGCTGTGTTTGAGTCAAAAGAATCTCTTGACGGCAGATTCTATAAATTTGCGGTAACAGGTCAGAATGGAATAACTCATCTTAAATCGGACCCGTATGCAAGAGCTTCCGAAACATTAGAAAAAACAGCATCAATAATTTGTGATGCAAAAGCATATAATTGGAATGATACCGATTGGTTCAAAAAAAGAAGTGCCGCAGTTTGCCCGAAGCTCAGAGGATTCAAGCCGAAGGTCAGTCACTTCTATAGTGCGCCTCTCAATATTTACGAGATGCATCTCGCGTCATGGAAAACAAGAGACGGAAAGAGCAACAAGGATGGCGAGCATTATCTGAATTACAGAGAGATAGCAGATGAGCTTGCACCTTATGTCAAAGAGATGGGATTCACCCACGTAGAGCTTATGCCGATTATGGAGTATCCGTATGACGGATCTTGGGGCTACCAGGTTTGCGGATATTATTCACCGACATCGCGTTACGGTTCCCCCGAGGACTTCAAGTATTTCGTTGATACGATGCATAAAAACGGAATCGGAGTTATTCTTGACTGGGTGCCCGCACACTTCCCGAAGGATGAACACGGACTCTACGAGTTCGACGGACAGCCCCTCTATGAGTACCAGGGACTTGACAGACAGGAAAACAGAGGATGGGGAACTAGATATTTTGACGTAGGAAGACCTGAGGTTCAGTCATTCCTTGTTTCAAATGCTCTTTATTGGTTCAGAGAATTCCACGCAGACGGTCTCAGAATTGATGCAGTAGCAGCAATGCTTTACCTTGACTATGACAGAGAACCGGGAACGTGGATCCCGAATTCTGAGGGGACAAACCATAACCTTGAGGCTATCGCATTCTTCCGTAAGCTCAATTCGGCAGTTTTCGGTGAATTCCCCGACGTCTTAATGGTTGCTGAAGAGTCGACCGCGTGGCCGATGATAACCAAACCGGTTCACGAGGGCGGGCTCGGTTTCAACTTTAAGTGGAATATGGGTTGGGCAAATGATATTTTTGAATATCTCAAAACAGATTCCGCGTTCCGTAAGTACTCTCACAACAAACTGACTTTCCCGCTTATGTATGCGTTCAGTGAGAATTATATTCTCCCGATATCACACGATGAAGTAGTTCACGGAAAGAAATCGATCGTAGATAAATGCTTCGGGGAATATGATGACAAATTCGCATGCATGAGGACATTCCTTATGTATATGATGACACTTCCGGGCAAAAAGATGATGTTCATGGGAACTGAGTTTGCTCAGTTCAGAGAATGGGATTATCAAAATGAGCTCGAGTGGTTTATGATCGATTATCCAAGACATACAGAGATGCAGAGATACGTCAAGAATCTCAACCACTTCTATCTCGATACCCCTGAGCTTTGGGAGATCGATGACTCTTGGGACGGATTTGAGTGGATCGAGCCCGATCTTGCAGACTTGAATATAATCTCATACAGACGTAAGGACAAAAAAGGTAAAGAAATCATCGTTGTTCTGAATTTTGCACCTGTAGAGAGGGCAGGATTTACAGTTCGTGTTCCCAAAATGGGCAGATACGAAGAGATTTTGTCTACAGACCGATATGAATTCGGCGGCAAAAACCGATTGAACGAGGAAGGGGTCAGATCGCGAATCGTGATCGGCGAGAACGGTGAGAAATATAATGTAATTGATATTACTCTTCCGGCACTCGGCGGCGTGATCTTCAAAAAACAACAAAACTCCTGAGGCTTATAAAAGGCTTCAAAAATAATCAATATAATAATTACATTGGAGGAGATAATATGTACAAGAAACAGGAATGTGTAGCAATGCTTCTTGCCGGCGGACAGGGAAGCAGGCTGTACACGCTTACGGAAAAAACAGCAAAACCGGCAGTGCCGTTCGGAGGAAAATACCGTATCATAGATTTTCCCCTTTCAAACTGTGTAAACTCCGGTATTTTTACAGTAGGCGTTCTTACACAGTATCAGCCGCTTGTTTTGAATGAATATATCGGAAGCGGATCTCCGTGGGACCTTGACCGCGGTCAGAGTGGTGTAAGAGTTCTTCCTCCTTATCAGGGAAAGAGCGGTGCCGATTGGTATAAAGGTACAGCTAACGCAATTTATCAGAATCTCGACTTCATAAACCGTTATGATCCCGAATATGTTCTTATCCTTTCAGGTGACCATATTTACAAGATGGATTACTCCAAAATGCTAGATGCACACAAGGAAAGAGGGGCAGACTGTACTATCGCTGTACTTGAGGTAACTCTTGAAGAGGCGAGCAGATTCGGTATTATGAATACAGACGATGATCTTCGTATCGTTGAGTTCGAAGAAAAGCCCAAGCATCCGAAGAGCACAAAAGCCTCAATGGGTATCTACATTTTCAACAAGGATCTTCTTCAGAAATATCTTATTGAAGATGAAGCAGATCCCAAGTCTTCTAAGGACTTTGGTAAAAATATTATTCCCAAGATGCTTGAAGATGGATGCAAAATGTACGCATATCCCTTCAGCGGATATTGGAAGGATGTCGGAACCATCCAGTCTCTTTGGGAAGCTAATATGGATCTCATCGGTGACACACCCAATTTTGATCTCCGCGACAGAAGCTGGAGAATCTATTCGAGAAACTATTCCGATCCGCCGCATTATATTGGGGACTACGCAAAAATCTCAAATTCACTCATCACCGAGGGCTGTGATATCGAAGGAATCGTGGAAAATTCCGTTCTTGCAAGCGGAGTAAAGGTTTCCCGCGGTGCATACATCAAAGACTCTATCATTATGAAAAATGTAACTGTGGCTGAGGGAACAACGATCAACTATTCGATCATCGACAGCGACACAACGATCGGTGCGGGAAGCGTTATCGGAAGAACCAAGAGTCATTCAGAGCAGATCACGGTTATAGGCTCTGATCTTAACCTCAGACCCGGAAGCGATATCCCGGGTGGGGAAATGGTAAACGCAGAGTGGCTCGAAAAGAATAACGGCGACAGATAAGCAGAAAGGACGGAATACAATAATGTCAGCATCAGGAATAATTTTTTCTAATATTCACGATAATAATATCCCGGAGCTTACGGGGGTAAGAACTGTTGCATCTGTTCCGTTTGCGTGCCGTTACAGATTTATCGACTTCACACTCTCGAATATGGTAAACTCCAATATTTACAACATCAGCGTAATTACTCACTACAATTATCAGTCTCTTATGGACCATATCGGTTCAGGTAAAGACTGGGACCTCGCAAGAAGATCGGGCGGTATTAAAATTTTACCTCCCTATATTACAGCGTATGCAAACAGTAATAATGCGTTATACCAGACAAGACTTGAAGCGCTCAAAAGCGTAAATTACTCCATCAGCCGTATCACAGACGAATATGTAATTATGTCAGACTGTGACGTTATTTGCAATGTTGACTTCAATGATATGCTCGCGTATCATCAGAAGAGCGGCGCTGATATGACTCTTGCGGTAAAGAACGTCCAGCTTGACCGCGAAACTGCAAAGAAAAACGTAATTTACTATTCCGATGATGAAGGAAGAGTAAATGATGTTCTTTCGTATCCCACAAATTTTGAAGGAAATGCCGATATTTCACTCAATATTGTAATAATGAAGACGTCATATCTCAGACAGATCGTGCTTGATGCGATCGCGCATAACTATATAAGCCTTACAAGAGATGTTATCGCAAAGAATATGAACGTAATGAACTACCGCGTTTATAAGTACGAGGGTTACTTCGCTTGTATCTCTTCATTCAAAGAGTATTATGCTCAGAGTATGCAGCTTCTTCACGATCCCGAAGCAAGACGCTCGATTTTCAACGTAAAGAATCGTCCTGTATATACTAAGGTCAGAAACTCCACACCCGCATATTACAGCTCAACATCGAACGTCAAAAATTCGATGGTTGCCGACGGATGCTATATTGAAGGAACGGTCGAGAATTCGATCATATTCAGAGGTGTGAAGATCGGACGAAACGCAACAGTTAAAAACAGCATTATTATGCAGGATACGATCATTGGTGAAGGAGCGTTTTTGAACTGCGTTATCACAGATAAAAACGCTGTGATACGCGATGGACGAATGCTGTGCGGTGCAGATGTTCAGCCGTTCTACGTCTCCAAGGGAATGATGATATAAGAATTCACAATGATTCACAGGAGATAACTGATATGAAAATACTATATGCAGCATCAGAAGCGCTTCCTTATATCTCAACAGGCGGACTTGCGGATGTTGTCGGATCTCTTCCGCAGGCTGTGCTCGGGGCACTCGGAAGACGGGCGGATGTGCGAGTCGTTATACCGCTGTATCCGTCGATCAGAGATAAATTTGCAGAGCAGCTTGAACTCGTTACCGAGATCAATGTAAGACTTGCATGGCGAAACCAGTATTGTGGTATATGGAAGATATACAGCCAGGGAGTAACATTCTACTTTATCGACAACCTGTTCTATTTCGACAGAAGAACACTTTATGGGAACTTTGATGATGGAGAAAGATTTGCTTTCTTCTCAAAGTGTATCCTTGAGCTTATGTCAGCCGTCAACTTCTATCCCGACATTCTTCACGCAAACGATTGGCAGACAGCTCTTGCAGTAATTTATCTGAAGCGTAAGTACTCTCACCTTGACGAATATCGTGGTATCAGAGCCCTGTTTACGATACACAATATCGACTATCAGGGAATATACGATTTCGGTATTCTTGGGGACATATTCGAGCTTCCCGAGTGGGACAGAAATGTTGTTGAGTATAACGGATGCATTAATCTTCTCAAAGGTGCCGTTGTCTGTGCGGATATGGTCAATACAGTCAGCAATACTTATTCGCGTGAGATCCTTACAGAGTTCTTCTCAAGCGGACTTCACCACATTCTCAGACAAGCGGATGCTGAGGGAAGACTTACGGGTATCGTAAACGGAATTGACGTAGATTACTACAGTGCCGAGAAGGATCCCGACATTGATCAGAATTTTACCGCTGACGATCTTTCGGGAAAGGCTGTCAATAAGGCTGCACTTCAGCGTTATGCGGGATTTGCGGAAAATCCTACAGTTCCGATCGTTGCAATGGTCTCAAGACTTGCTGCACATAAAGGATTTGACCTTGTTAAGCACGTTCTTGAGGAGATCATAAACGAGAATGATGTTCAGTTTGTTCTTCTCGGTACAGGAGAAGATGCGTTCGAAAAATACTTTATTTACCTCGCCCAGAAGTATCCGAACAAGATCTGTGTAAAGCTTGAGTTCAATAAAGTTCTCTCAAAAAAGATATACGCAGGTGCGGATATGTTCCTTATGCCTTCAAAGAGTGAGCCGTGCGGACTCTCGCAGATGATCGCTTCACGATACGGCACAGTTCCGATCGTTCGTGAGTGCGGTGGACTTGCGGATACGATTCGCGCATACAATGAATTTACCGGAGAGGGTAACGGATTCTCATTTGCAAACTACAATGCGCACGATATGAAAAATGTTATTGTTTATGCACTTAATATGTATAAAGATAGCTTGAAATGGAATCATTTAGTGAAAAATGTCATGAATACTGATTTTTCATGGAATGTTTCGGCTAAAAAATATATTGAAATTTACGAGAATTTATTGTAAAATATATAATGTAACAAACAGGGCGCAGTATATAAATAATTCTGCGCCCAAATTCGATTATTTAGGATATTGCTATGGATAAGAAAATAAACACAACAGAAGTGTCGGTTAGAGAAATTATTGAATCAAAACTGACAAGATATTTCGGAATCAGCCCCGATGAAGCTAATGAAGATCAGATCTATAAGGCTGTAGTTCTTTGCGTTAAAGATATGCTTACAGAAAAGCGTTCGGCTTTCAGAGAAAAGGTTAAAAAGCAGCACTCCAAAAAGATCTACTATATGTGTATGGAGTTCCTTGTTGGACGTCAGCTCAGAAATAATCTTATGAATCTTGGTGTTGATGCTGAATACAAAAATGCTCTCGCAGAGATGGGGTTTGATATCGAGAAGATCTATGAGCACGAGCCCGATCCGGGACTTGGAAACGGCGGACTTGGCAGACTTGCCGCTTGTTTTATGGATTCACTCACAACCCTTGATTATCACGCAACAGGTTTTTCCCTTTGCTATGAATACGGTCTTTTCAAGCAGCGTATCATTGACGGTAACCAGGTCGAACTTCCTGACAGCTGGATGGCTGAGGGCGGAACTTGGCTCGTACCCCGTACAGATAAAGCGTTCACTATCCGCCTTGGCGGAACAGTTCACGAAAACTGGGAAAACGGAAATTGTACATTCACTTATGACAATTATGAGGATGTAAGAGCAGTTCCGTACGATATGATGATCTCGGGCTCAGACTGCAAGGCCGTCAACGTGCTCCGTCTGTGGAAAGCAGTTGATATGACAAACTTCAATATGAACCTCTTCTCACAGGGACAGTACGTCAGAGCGATTCAGGAAACATCTAATGCGGAGGTTATCACAAAGGTTCTCTATCCCGCCGATGAGCACGATGAAGGTAAACTTCTCAGACTCACACAGCAGTATTTCCTCGTATCCGCTTCTCTCCAGAGTATTATCTCCGATCATCTTGCTGCTTACGGAACACTGTATAATTTTGCAGATAAAGTTTCGATCCATATTAACGATACGCACCCTGCGCTCTGCATTCCCGAGCTTATGCGTATTCTTATGGACATTTATTCATATTCCTGGGATGCTGCATGGTCTGTTGTGACAAAGGTAATGTCTTATACTAACCACACCGTTCTTCCCGAAGCTCTTGAAAAGTGGAATGTATCCCTCTTCAAGCTCAAGCTTCCGAGAATTTATATGATCGTTGAAGAGATCAACCGCAGACTTTGCGCGGATCTGTGGAATATGTATCCCGGAGACTGGGACAGAATTTCCCGAATGGCGATCATCGGATATTCTCAGGTCAGAATGGCAAACCTCAGCGTTGCCGCTTCTCATACCGTAAACGGTGTATCTGCACTCCATTCCGATATTCTGAAGAAGACTGTCTTCCACGATTACTATAAAGCTATGCCGTACAAGTTTACTAACGTAACAAACGGTATTGCTATGAGAAGATGGCTCTGCTTCTCAAATCCCGGCCTGACATCTCTTCTTGATGAGACAATTGGTCCTGAATATAAAAAGGACTTCCCGAGACTTGCAGACTTCAAAAAGTTTGAAAACGATTCTGCGGTTCACGAAAGACTCAGAGAGATCAAGCTTCAGAATAAGATCACATTTGCGAATTACTATCAGAATAAAACAGGCGAGACGATTGACACAAGCTCTGTGTTCGACGTTCAGGTAAAGAGAATGCACGAGTATAAGCGTCAGCTTCTCAATGTTCTGAAGATAATCACCCTCTATAATGAGATAAAGCACAATCCGAACGGAAATTATACTCCCACAACATTTATTTTCGGCGGTAAGGCTGCTCCCGGTTACTATATGGCAAAGGATATCATCAAGCTCATCTGGAGTCTTGGTGAGGAGATCAAGAAGGATCCTGTTGTACGCGATATTATCAGAGTTGTTTATCTCGAGGATTACAATGTAAGTACAGCAGAAGTTCTTATGCCGTCAACTGATATCAGTGAACAGATCTCTCTCGCAGGTAAAGAAGCGAGCGGAACAGGCTGTATGAAGTTTATGGTAAACGGCGCGCTTACTCTCGGAACACTCGACGGTGCTAACGTAGAAATGCGCGACGCTGTAGGGAACGATAATATCTATATCTTTGGTCTCAATGCAGATGAGGTTGATGATCTCTGGAGAAGAGGATACTATTCTCTCAATTACTATATGAATAACCCGCGTCTGAAAGCTACAATCGACAGACTCCAGGGAACATTTGCAAAGAACAGCTTCACTAAGATGGTAGACTACTTCCTGTACAGTCACGGTGTAGCTGATCCGTATATGTGTCTTGCTGACTACGATTCATATATGAATACATTTGAATTAATGATCAAGACGTATCATAATAAGGACGCTTGGACAAAGAAATCTCTCAACAACATTGCAGGTGCAGGATTCTTCGCGGCTGACAGAAGTATCAGCGAATACGCAGAAAATATCTGGCATCTCACTACAGTAAAATGAGTTTAAGTTTTCAAGAATTAAAAACCGATCTTCAGACAAATCGCGATATGTCACTGTTTGGTGCATTTTCGGCAGATTCGAAAATCAGATTCAGGTTGAGAGCCGACAAGGCACTCGACATAAAGTCGGTTGTCATGGTGATCCACGCTGACGGATGGGGATTCGGTGAGACAATTTATAAAAAATATCCACTTGAATTCATTGGAATTTGTGATGATTCTGCGGAGTTTGCGTTTGACGTAAGCTTCGCAGAGCTTATTACATCGTATGATCTTGACGGCGATGGACTTTTCTATTATCATTACGCTGCCGAACTTAATGACAGAGTAGTGTATTTGGGTGGAGAGAACCCGACGGAGTTGACCACACTTAAGGATTTTATTGGCGAGAGACAGCTTTTGATCTATAGCTCCGATTACAAAACATCAGAGAGCTTCAAGGATGGCGTGATATACCATATTTTTGTTGACAGATTCAAGAAAAGCGGAAAGTATCCCGTTCGTGATAATGCTGTTATTGACAAAGATTGGGAGTGCGGAATTCCGCAGTACGCCGAATATCCGGGAGCATTTGTGTCAAACAATGTCTTCTTTGGAGGAGATCTCAGCGGAATTGCGGAAAAGATCGACTACATAGCTGAGCTTGGAGTAAAAACGATATACCTCTCACCAATCTTTGAGGCGTATTCAAACCACAAGTATGATACAGGCGATTATCTTACTGTCGATTCAATGTTTGGCGGTGAGGACGCTTTGCGTGAGCTTTGCAGTGCTGCAGAATCTCGCGGAATCAAAATAATACTCGACGGAGTGTTCAATCACACGGGAGACGACAGCGTTTACTTCAACAGAAGAGGTACATACAGGGATTCTGTCGGAGCATATCAGTCTGAAAATTCACCATACTACGGCTGGTATTCGTTTGAAAAATATCCTGACGAATATGAGTGCTGGTGGGGTGTTAAAATTTTGCCTCGGGTAGACAGCTCAAACGAGGATTACCGAAAGTTTATTTGCAGAGAGGTCATCTGCAAATGGATGGATGCGGGAATCAGCGGCTGGAGACTCGACGTTGCGGATGAGTTGTCTGATTCTTTCCTCTGCGACCTCCGTGATGCTGTGAAAGAAAAAAATCCCGACGGTGTTATCATCGGCGAGGTTTGGGAGGATGCTACCGATAAGGTAAGCTATGGATATCGCAGAAAATATCTCAGAGGCGGACAGCTTGATTCGGTTATGAATTATCCCCTCAGATATGCTGTGATCGAATATATCAAGAATGGTAACTGCGACCTGATGCGTAAATACACAGAAGGAATGTATCGCCGATACCCGAAGTGCTCTTCCGATAATCTTATGAATTTCCTCGGAACACACGATACAGAGAGAATATTCACGATTTTTTCGGATAAAGATTATGCTGACAAATCTAACGCTGAGCTCGCAACACTTTCTCTCACATACGCAGAGAGAAGTCTTGCAAGAGACAGACTTCTGCTTGCATATTCAATAATTGCCGGACTTCCAGGAGTTCCCTGCGTGTTCTACGGCGACGAGATAGGGCTTGAAGGTTATCGTGACCCATTCTGCAGAAAGCCGTTCCCGTGGCATAAGGTGGGCTCAGACGGCATCTCAACTGAGATACTTGAGCATTACAGAAAGATCGGTAATATCAGAAAGAACCACGATGTCTTCCGCGACGGCTTGTTCAGACTCATAGCACTTACGCCTGATTACATAGTATATTCGCGCGAACCGTATTCAAGCGGAGATGAAAAGGTAATCGTGTGTGCGTGCAGACGCGGAAGCGTAAGACTTGAGTTCTCTGATTATGCACGTTTCCTTGCAGGAGGCGAGAGATACGTCAGAGGGTACACGGTGAGTGAGAATGAAGCTATATACTTCTCTATGGAAAAAGACACGGTTATTGATGCGATTTACTAATAAAACAAAAAAGTCCGATCGGATGCAGCTTAGCTCCGATCGGTTTTTTATGTATATTTTATTTTTCATTTTTTATGTCATCGTTGTAGTGACACGGGGAACGGTAGAATTTTTTCAGATCTATCAGGTATTCACCGTCGACCTGGCGGAAACCGAGGCTCTTTATGAAAGCCGGATCAGCGGCATCCTCTTCTATTGCAATTATCGGAATCTCAGCACGGTAGACAGAGTTCATTACTGTTCTTACCATAATGAATACTGCCTCATCCTTTTCTGATCCGGGGGCATACGCGATAGATTTTATGACTGATTTTTCGGGATCAAATGTGAACTGACACATTCCGATCAATGATGTGATCGTGGTCGCGTCTGTATCAAGCTCTCCTGCGAAGAAAGCGAACGTGTTTTCGTGAAATTTGCATCCGAGAAGGGCTGCAATTTGTGCCTGAAGCTCTCTTGAACGAACGGGTTGTACCTGGAACATTTCTACCTCTTATTTTTGTTAAATTGATTTCAAATATTCTATCTCGCTCTCGGTCAGATATCTCCACTTTCCTGATTCTATGCCGTCAAGAGTGAGAGCGCCGATCGAAATACGCGTAAGGCGAGCGAGTCTGTAGCCGTGGTGACTGCAGATGTTTCTGATCTCGCGATTTCGTCCCTCGTACAGAGTAAATTCTATAACAGTGGACGGTGCGTTCCCGCATTTTGTGTATTCGACGAATCTTACACCGAATTCTCTGAGCATATATCCGTCAAGCTCGAAGGGAACCTTGAGCCTTTCAATGTCATCCTCCGTAAGATGAGAGGTTATGGTCGCGAGATATTTTTTTGCAACCTCGTGAGACGGGTGAGTGATACGGTTTGTAAGCTCACCGTCGTCGGTGCAGAGAAGGAGCCCGTCAGAGTACATATCGAGTCGTCCGACGGGATAAACTCTTTTTCCAACCGATAAAAGAAGGTCAGCGACAGTTTTTCTGCCCTGTTCATCTTTCATTGTAGTCACATAGCCGGACGGCTTGTTGAGCAAAACATAAGTATTGCGGAGTTTTTCATCTCCGCTTGAATGGCAGATGATCTTTCCATCGCACTCAACAGTATCAAGCTCGGGATCGACTTTGTCACCGAGTGAGGCTGTGAGTCCGTTTATTTTGATCTTACCTGCGGTAATTTCAGCTTCAGCGGCACGTCTTGACATAATCCCGCATTCGCTTATGAATTTTTGAAGTCGTATTTTTTCCATCAGTCAGTTTCTTAATCCGAATTTGTCAAGAATTTTTTCTCCAAGTGAACGAGTGTCTTGTGGAGTATTTACTGTGTCAAGTGAATACAGAAGTACCTCTCCGATCCTCTTACCGTCAGCGTAGTACACTGCTTGTCCGATGACGGCGTTCTCGATGATCGGCGGAATGATCAGCCTGTAAGCCTCAATGATGCACTCGATTTTTACACCGTTTTTTACACACACGGTCAGAGACTCTTTGTTGGTTGCCGTGATATACCCGCCGTCAGCACAGGCACACGGAATCTGCACCTCGATTTCACCGATATCTGCAAGTGTTATCGAAGAATATGAAGCGAATCCTTCCTCGTGCATTGCGAGGTGGTCGTTCCAATCGTCAGGTGCGTTGAGCGTGACCGCTATTACACATACGCCATCGCGTTCTGCGGCTGATACAAGGCACCTTCCGCTCCGTTTGGTAAATCCCGTCTTCACACCAATTACATCGTCTGAGAGACGCAGTAGCTTGTTGTGATTTACAAGTACACGCGTACCGTCTCCATTGTTCATGGGGATTTCTTTTTTCTTTGTCGATACAATTTTTCTGAACAGTGGGTTTTGCAGGGCGTACGATGTCAGCTTGGCGAGATCAGCGGCAGTAGTGTAGTGCGCTTCATTGTCAAGTCCGTGCGGATTTGTAAAATGCGTATCACTCAGACCGATCTTTGCGGCAGTTTCGTTCATCAGATCCGCAAAAGCGTCAATGCTCCCCGATATTTCGTAAGCTATGGCTGCAGCGGCATCGTTTGCACTCTCAAGCATAAGTGCATAAAGAAGATCCTCAAGGAATAGCTCCTCGCCTTCTTTGAGGTAAATGCTTGAACCCTCAACTCCGCAGGCAGCGGGGGAGATCTTTACTTTTTTTGCGATATCACTGTTTTCGAGTGCGACAAGTGCTGTCATAATTTTTGTGGTACTTGCCATAGGTAATATCGCGTGCGAGTTTTTTTCGTATATAACATCTCCGCTTCCAGCTTCGATCAGTATGGCGGACTGAGCTGATACACCATCGATTGCAGATACTGCAGACGGGGCGATTAGCGTGATAGCGAGTATAAGCGAGAGAATTGTCGTGAGTTTTCTCATTCCGGAATATAAGCCTTTCTTTGCTGTCTGAGCTTGTTATAAGTCGCAGACAGGATAATAATATTCACATATTCTTCGGAAATATTATTACCGCTGAGAAGGCATAGTTATCCCAGTAAAAGATTGATTTTTTTGTCAGATATTGTTTTCTTCGTTTTTCTTTGCAAAGATACCGCGGATTCTTTCAATGAGATCGGGAGATCTTTCGAGGAATCCGACAACCTGAGAAACCGTGTCTGTAGGCGCTGCTGAGGAAGCGGCGGGCGCATTTACGTTGAGAATATTCACATTTCCGTCAGCGGATACGATAAGGAATGCTACTGGTGTTACGGTAAGTCCTGTACCACCACCGCCGCCGAAATTGTTTGATGCGGGCTTTGAAGACTGAGCGTGTTCATCCTTTTTAGCGTAATCAATACCGCCGGACGCATATCCGACAGAGATCTTTGAGATCGGGATGATGCAAGTACCGCTTGATGTCTCAATCGGATCACCTACGATAGTATTTGCGTCGAGCATAGAACGAATAGATTCAAGGGAAGTTTTAGTAATGTCACCGAGTTTGTTTGTGTTGTCAGCCATAATTACCTCCATAGTTAAATGGTCGATTGAATTTATTTAATGTTGCTTCTTTTACTTTGCTTGATCTTTTGAGATATAAACCACTTCAGAGAGTGGAATACAACTCGGAATATTGAGAAAAGACTTATCTTGAAGCTGAAGTCTATATTGAATACGATTTTGGGAGATGTGTAATCTATTCCTACGAAAACAGCATCCTGTCTCATTTTCTTCATTGCAGTTTTGTTTTCGAGAAGCTCGATTATGAGAGAGGTCAGTGCGCATACCGTTCCGTAAGTTTTTGCGGCAGCGGCGGCATCTTTTCCTCCTACAATGATCTTCAGCATAACGATATCCGTGTGGATATACGAGCAGAGCCGCGGAAGCTCCGTTGTCACGAATTCTATGATTTCAGCAACCGTTGCGAGTTTTTCCGGTTTTGTCTCTTCAGTGGTATTCTGAGATGCTTTTTCGGCCTTTTCTGCAAGAGCCTTTGCTTCTGTCTTTTTTTGAGTTTTCAGCTTTTTTTTGAGCTTCTTTTTTCTCTCTTTTTCCAGACGTTTCTGATGCTTTTTATATGTGAAGTCACGAAGGTTTATTTCTTTTTTCTTTTTCGGAAGAATTTTCAGAACAACAGGACCGAGTCCTGCACGAAGCGAGAGAACATCTTCGAGTCTGAGGAAAACTTTAATACGGAGCGAGAGAAAAAGCGCGACTGCAGATATTATTATCATTATGGTGATCAGTGCATTCATATTCTTCCTCCGTTTCCTGTTATTTTGTTAGAAAATCAAACCTCTGATGATTCGGTTTCTGCATTTTCTTCGGTTTCTGCCATCATTTCAAGCTGTACGGAATCAAGAGAGACCTCTATTGTCTCACCGCTGTCACTTCCAACAGTAACTGTCGGCAGTTCACCAAGCTCGGAGAGCCCGAAAACTCGAAGAAAATCGTTTGTTGTACGATAAAGCGTAGGTCTTCCGGGTGCATCAAGCTTTCCGCACGCCTCGATCATATTTTTGTCAACGAGTGAACTCATTGCATAGCTTGAGTCTACTCCGCGAACGGTGTCAACGAAAGAGCGGGTTGTGGGCTGATTGTATGCGATAACAGCGAGAACCTCAAGAAGCGACTGCGAAAGATTACCACCGCGTTTTATTCCGAGTGCAGTTTTGATTTCAGCACCATACTGTTCTTTTGTGCACAGTTGGCATGAATCAGGGAATCTGACAAGGATGATGCCGCGGGGGATGTCACCGTTATTGTATGTCACTGCCATTTTTTCTACTGTATCTGCACATTCGGCGGGTGAAATATTGAGAACTTCTCCGAGGCGCGAATATGTCAGCGGATGACCTGCGGCAAAAAGACACGCTTCAATGACTGCATACATTTCTTCTGGGGAATACGCGGTTTCGTTGTCTTCTGTGAGTGATAATTGTTTGTTGTCCATTTCAATAAAGTCCGATTTTCGTAAAATTTTATGCGTAGCTGTCGAGCGACGCGGCTTGAATAGTTTCGTCTGTGGCGATGAGTGTGATCTTTGCGTGAGTTGAAATGTCGGTAACACCCGTTTCCTCGTCGCACACATCGTCTACCGAGATGATCTTTGATTTCAGAAGCTCAAGGATCCCGAGGAATTTCGCAATAAGCTCGGGCTTGCCTGATGAATCTCTGAAATAGCTGTCAAGGTAAATACTTCCGCTTCTGAGTGTGTCGATCAGTGTTGTCATAATGGTTTCCACAGGAATTCTCGGAGCGTTCACGATAACCGAGAACTCTTCTTTTATGATTTTTTCACTGATTCGTGTTTCATTGTAGACTCGAACAAGCGCTGCGCGGAGAAGCTCGATTGAGTGATCTGCCACATAGGTTTTGTCGGGAGAGATGTCGTCCTGCTCCTTTATCATTCTTGAGCCGAATTCCTTGAACATATCAGAGAGCTCAGACGCCGCAAGCTTTGTTTTTTGATATTCTTTCATTGCATCAATAAGTGGCTTGCGCGGGTCTTCATCCTTGATGGGATCGCGGGGAAGGAGCATACGGCTTTTGATCAGCATAAGCTCGCTTGCCATATAGAGAAACTCACAGGCGAGCTCAATATTTTGCTCAGATGCTTCCTTCATATAGTTCATATATTGCTCACACAGAAGATCTATCGGAATATCGTCGATCTTCAGCTTGTGTTTTTCGACGAGACTGACAAGAAGCTCAAGGGGCCCCTCAAAGATCTCAAATTTATAACTTATATTTTCCATTATTTCGTCCGTTTCAGTTGATTAAATAAAAGGCAGAAGAGACACGAGCTTAATCATAAGCCCCGATATGAAGTTCACTGCCATTGAAAGAGGGGTTGAGAGGAATCCGAGATACAAAAGAACCATCAAAGCGATCTGAATGTATCTCTCGTACTTCATAATCCCGAAGTAAAACTTTGGGGGAAGGAAAATATAGAATATTCTCGAGCCGTCAAGAGGCGGAACGGGAATAAGATTGAAGAGGCCGAGCGAAAGGTTCAGAATGTGGAAATAATAAAGCAGTGTCATTGCCGCATACTGAATATTGAAAACAAAGCTCGTTTGCGCGGGAAGTGCATTGAATATTGCTCCGAAAACAGAATAGAGCAGTATTCCGATAAACGACATTATGAAATTCGAGATAGGACCTGCCGCCGCTGTGAGCGCCATATCACGACGCGGTTTTTTGAAATGTCGCGAGTTGATCGGAACAGGCTTTGCCCAACCGAAATGGAAGAAGATCATACAGATCGTTCCGATAAGGTCGAGGTGCTTGAGAGGATTTAATGTAAGACGACCGAAATTTCTCGCTGTCGGGTCCCCGAGCTTATATGCCATCCAACCGTGTGCTACCTCGTGTACTGTCAAAGCGATGAGAACACAGGGGATGACAAACAAAAAGTCGATCAACTGATTTGCTATAGCTCCGTTCAATTTTGTCCTCCGTAATTATTTCTGTAAGTTTGGGTGATTATCTGATTAAATATCGTGGGAAATGATGTCTTCGTAGGTCTCTCTCTTTACAGCGATCTTTGCTTCACCGCATGCGATCTCAATGATCGGCGGCTTGGGGAGACGGTTGTAGTTTGACGACATTGAGTAGTTGTAAGCACCTGTTACAAGTGTGGCGATAATGTCTCCTCTCTCAGGCTTTGCGATGGAAATCCCTTCAGCGAGAAGGTCGCCGCTTTCACAGCATCGTCCTGCGATCGTACACTCAAAATCGGGGGTACGGTCTGCATGGGATGCATTGAGAATGGTGTACTGTGACTGATAAAGAGTATATCTCGGGTTGTCGGGCATACCGCCGTCGACTGAAACATAGCTTCTGAATCCGTTTACTGTCTTTACGGTTCCGCAGGTGTAAAGAGTACAGCCTGCAGCCGCAACGATCGAGCGTCCGGGCTCCATAAGGATCATCGGCTTTTCAATACCGTAGAGAGCACACATCTTGTCGATCTCAGCTCCGAGATCGCGGATGTTTTTGACGTAATCAATTTCGGGATCATCTTCGGTGTAACGAACTCCGAATCCGCCTCCGATGTTGAGCATTTTTGCAGTGTATCCGTACTCTGCGGATATTTTTGCAACAAACGCAAGCATAATATCAGCAGCTTCAGTGAACGGTTCAATGTCAAAGATCTGTGAACCGACGTGACAGTGGAATCCGTCAAGAATCAAATTCTTTGTTTCAAGAGCAGCTTTTACAAACTCGAATGCCTGACCCGTCATAATAGCCATACCGAATTTCGAGTCTACGTTTCCCGTAACGATCTTTTTATGAGTATGGGGATCTATTCCGGGCGTGATTCTGAGAAGAATATGCTGCTTCACTCCCATCTCTCCTGCGATTCTGTCGAGTGAGCTGAGCTCATCAAGACCGTCAACAACGATATGTCCCGTGCCGAGGCTGATAGCAAGCTCAAGATCAGCATCAGTTTTGTTGTTGCCGTGGAAGAATACCTTGTCCATAGGGAAGCCTGCGGCGTTAGCTGTATAAAGCTCTCCGGGGGACACGCAGTCAGCGCCGAGTCCCTCTTCGGCAATCAGCTTGTAAATGCCTTTGTAGCAAAGAGCCTTACCTGCATACACAGGAACTGATCTTTCTCCGAAATATTCCGCAAATGCTTTTTTGTACATACGACACATATCGCGAACCGCATCTGTGTCAAGAAAGTATGACGGAGTACCGAACTCTTTTGCAAGCTCGGCAGAATCTATACCGCCGATCGTAAGATGACCGACAGAGTTTACATCGTAGGTTTTGTGCAGTATCATTTTTGTTCTCCGTGAGTGAGTTGTAAATAGAAGATATCAGAGTCCGCAGTACTTGAGAAGCTGTTTCCAGAGATCATCTCGTCCGAGATTTGATTTTGCGGAGTACATGATTACGTCAAGATCAGCGGTAAGTTCATCTCCTGCAATGATCTCAGCGAATTTTTTCTTTTCAGTAGCATTGAGCTTGTCTGTTTTTGTAGCGACAATGATATGCGGGAGTCCTACTTCTCTGAGATAGTAGAGCATATCGTAGTCATCGTTTGTCGGACCCGTTCTGCTGTCTATAAGCTGGCAGATCAGCTTGACTGAGTCGATATTTTTATTGTTTGTGAAAAAACCGTCAGTGAGCGCAGACCACTTCTGCTTGTCCTCAAATGTGCGTTTTGCATATCCGTAACCGGGCAGGTCAACGAGATACATCTTTTTATCAATGTCATAAAAGTTTATTGTGATCGTCTTACCGGGCTCACCGCTGACCCTCGCGAGACTTTTTCTGTTGAGGAGAGAGTTTATCAGTGAGCTTTTGCCTACGTTTGAACGTCCTGAGAACGCTACCTGTGGCAGTCTGTCAGCAGGAAACTGCTTTGGAAGACCTGCGGATATCTTCAGATTGGCATTATTTAAGTTCAGCTTCATAATTGTCCTTATAAACTTATAAATTCCCGTAGATTCTGTCGTTTGTTGCGGGCGGGATTATTATTTCGTCTTTTTTTGTGTTGTTATCGTCTGTCATTTCATTGCATATCGGAAGAGATATTGTGCTGCTTTTGGTCTTTACAAGAGCGACTGCGAGAACATCGTCGAGTGTTTCGCAGGGAATGAACGTAACTTCACGTGCTACGATCGGGTCAAGCTCAGGGATATCTCTCATATTGTCGCGCGGAATAAGAATCGTGCGAATACCCATTGCATAAGCTGCTGTGGATTTTTCTCTGAGACCGCCGATTGCGATAACACGTCCCGTGAGCGAGATCTCACCTGTCATAGCGATATCGTGACGAACAGGGATACCCGAGAGTGCGCTTACAAGAGAAGTTGTCATTGTTACACCCGCACTCGGACCATCCTTCGGAACAGCCCCTTCGGGAACGTGGATATGTATGTCTTTTGTTTTATAGAAATCTGAGGGAATACCGAACTTGTCACAGTGCGCTCTGATGTATGTCACAGCAATGTGAGCGGACTCTTTCATAACGTCACCGAGAGTACCTGTCAGCTCGATCTTGCCGTTTCCTTCAACGGGGAGAGCTTCAACCTTCAGAAGATCGCCGCCAACCTCAGTATATGCAAGACCGTTTGTGACACCGACAAGATCTTTCTTTACGATCTCGTCGTCAATTATCTTTCTCGGACCGAGGTATTTTTCAACGTCGGATGCTGTGAGGGAGATCGACTTTTTCTCCTCTTCTATCATCACTTTTGCAGTCTTGCGGCAGATTGAAGCAAGCTCTCGCTCAAGATTACGCACACCTGATTCTCTTGTGTAACCTGCAATAACTTCTTCAATGGCGTCATCTGAGATCTTCAGAACTCTCTTTGAAAGACCGTGACGCTTGAGCTGCTTCGGAAGAAGGTGATTCTTCGCGATTGCAAGTTTTTCTGACGGAGTGTATGTGTGAAGCTCGATCACTTCCATTCTGTCGAGAAGAGGACGCGGGATCGTGTCAAGCGTATTTGCGGTAGCAATGAACATACATTCAGAGAGGTCTACTGGCAGTTCAATGAAGTGGTCGCGGAAATTCTTGTTCTGCTCGCCGTCGAGAACTTCAAGAAGGGCAGAAGCGGGATCTCCGTGAACGTCGGAACACATTTTGTCGACTTCATCAAGGAGCATAACGGGATTGAGAGAGCCGCACTGAGTGAGTGCATTAATGATACGACCGGGCATAGAGCCGATGTATGTTTTTCTGTGACCTCTGATATCGCTTTCGTCTCTGATACCCCCGAGGGAAACTCTGACGTATTTTCTCTTCATTGCGTGAGCAATAGATGCACCGAGAGATGTTTTACCTACTCCGGGCGGGCCGACGAAGCAGAGGATCTGATTTCTGAGATCGGGATTCAGCTGCTTGACTGCGAGGAATTCGATGATTCTTTCTTTGATCTTCTGAAGTCCGTCGTGGTCAGCGTCAAGGATCTTGCGTGCGGAGGCGAGATCAAGTCTGTCTTTTGTTCTCTTATTCCACGGAATCTCAAGGCAGGTGTCAAGATAATTGCGGATAACAGCTGCCTCGGGAGAACCCTGCGGTGTTTTGCCGAGCTTCATAACTTCCTTTTCAAGCTTTTCTTTAACTTCTTCAGGAAGCTTTGTCTCTGCTAATTTTTTGTTGTATTCTTCAACGTCATCGTCGAGTCCGAGCTCATTTTCGATGACCTTGAGCTGTTCTCTGAGATAATAGTCACGCTGATTTTCGTCAACAGCCTGCTTTACCTTCTGCTGAATTTCAAGCTCTGTCTGGAGAAGCTTAATCTCACTTTCCATAAGGACGATCGCTTTTTCAGCTCTCTTCATGGGATCATACATACCGAGGATCTCGATCTTGTCCTGGAAACGAACAAAAACGCTTGAGGCGATGAAATCCGCAAGAAGTCCGGGGTTTGTGATCGAGCCTGCAGTGATGAGAAATTCATCTGAGAACTGCGGCATAAAACGGATCATATCTTCGAGAGTGTTCATCATCTCGGTAATTACAGCTTCAGTTCTGATGTCACTCATATTAAAGTCTGATGTCATAGTCTTTGCCATAACATCGGCTACGAAATGGTCACCCTCGCGGCGAAGCTCTATAACTGATGCTCTGCAGTATCCTTCTGCAACTACACGGATATTTCCGTTTTGCGGCTTTTTGAGAGTCTGCTTGATCTTAGCAACGCATCCGACTGAATAAAGATCTTCGGGCTTCGGATCGTCAACTCTGATATCCTTCTGAGTGAGGAGAAAAACAAGCATATCAGATGATGTTGCAGCCTGACACGCATTTTTTGAGATCTCTCTCTCAAGCTCGAAGTTTACTGGAATTGACGGGAACGATACGATTCCGCGCAGCGGGATCACAGGGACAGTGAATTTTTCTACTTTTTCTATATATTTTGGCATTATTTATCAAATCCTTTCGCTAAAGGGAAAAACTACCTCAGTTTAATAGTATAAGAATATACATA
>SVUC01000141.1 GCA_015063455.1 Oscillospiraceae bacterium | reverse complement strand
ATAGCTGTATTTCTTGATATTCCTTCTGATGAGATCATCGGTGCGGGATATGTTGATCCACGTGCGTCTTCTGTGGATTATCAGAATAAAAAGGAGAACAAAGAATTGAAAAAACCACAGATTGAAGCATGGAAAGATTTGAAATTCGGTATGTTTATTACATACGGAATCTACTCGATGATCGGACGTATCAACGAGTGGGTAATGTTTTATGAACCTATTGACAGAGATGATTATGCCGAGATTGCGAAGGATTTTTCGGCTGAAAAATTTGACGCAAAGTATTATGCTGATCTCGCTACCAAAACTGGTATGAAATACATGGTGCTCGTTACACGTCATCACGACGGATTCTGTCTCTTCGACAGTAAGTATTCATATAGAGATTTTACTGTAATGAATACTAAGGCTAAACGAGATCTGGTGCGTGAATTCACAGATGCGTGCCGTGGAGCAGGACTTGGTGTTGGCCTTTACTATTCTCCGATGGACTGGCGTTTTAAAGGTTTCTTTTTCCCGCAGATGTACCGCAAGAGTGCAGAGGCTATGAGAGAACAGGGACACGGACAGATCAGAGAGCTTTGCGAAAACTACGGGAAAGTAGATATTCTTTGGTTTGACGGAGGCGATGACTGCTGGTTTGGCCACGGTATGAATATGAACGTATGGAATCCCGAAAGAATCAAGCCGGATTATTATACTCCAATTCCTGATTTCTGGCAGACAGACAAAGTTGATAAAATGATCCACGAGCTGCAGCCGGATATTATAGTTAACAATCGCTTCGGACGTGCAGGATACGGTGATTTCGGCACTCCGGAGCGTAAGGTGGGCAATTTTGATAATGACAAACCGTGGGAAACCTGTCATACTATGCTTGATAAGACTTGGGGATGGCTACCGGACCGTGATGTACGACCGTTTGAGTCAATTGTAAATCTTTTGGTCGACTGCGTAACAGGCGGAGGGAATCTTCTCCTTAACGTAAGTCCGAGAGGAGACGGTTCACTTGATAAAGAGCAGGAAGTCGAGCTTCTCAAGATGGGTGAATGGATGGATAAATACGGCGACTGTATCTACGGCACTCGCGGGGGTCCCGCCAAGAATAATGCTGAGATAGGTGGATTCACCTGTAAGGACAATAAAATATATGCTTTCCTCAAACCTGAATCAGAAGGAAAGTTTCAACTCCCGCTTCTCAGCGCAAGAGTTGAAAGTGTGATCAGCAGATCGGGAGACAAGCTCGAATGGAAAGTGAAAGATGATATACTGGACGTATCAGCCGCAAAAGATTCACGGGACCAACTTATGACTGTTATTGAAATCACTCTTGACAGAGAGGTACAGGAACATTATTCTGATTTCGATTACGAATCATTTGATGCGTTTAAGATATAATACATAAATATATAGTAAAAAACGACAGCTTTGACAACTGTCGTTTTTTATAATATTAGGATTGCTTTGCTGCGCTGAAAAATCATTTTCTGAATTTTTCTATCAGCTCAATTTTTCGCCTTGCAGAGCTGTACGCAAGTCTGAGGTCTCCCGAAATATTTGCGGCATTTTCAAGATCACACAAAACACGGTACTGCATGAAGAATGGTAGTGTTGGATCAAGAGATAGCTCTCGGAGTCTTTTTTGAGCATCAACCGTATGATCGGTAGAAGCGAGATGAAGTGCATTGATGTGTCTTGAAAAATGAGATGATACCAAAGCTTTTTTCTCTGCCGTTCCCGTAGTTCTATAAAGTTTCAGATCGTTAAAATATTCTATAACGTCATATGATACGTAGTCTCCGCATTTGGAATAATCACACAGTATATCCGGTATTACGTCTGAACAGGCAGTGGAATAAAGCACTTGGTAGAATTCTATTGCGGATGTGAAGCCTGATGTACAGTAGATCGAACACGACGAGAACTGTTCAGCTTTTTTGAGGTCGGAAAAAGCGGAGTCCATTTCTATATGATAAGCCGATTGCAAAGAGGTATTGAGATAAGATACCGCTAAAATATATGAGATCTCGTCATCGAGTGCGGCAGGGGGAATGTCAACACAAAGCTGAGCACATTCCGCGTAATTTTGGCTGTGGAAGCTGCTCTTGATCTGTTCAATAATCGACATTTTGAGAAAACGGCCTTCATCTTCCTCGGTGTTTGAGAAAAAGTATCCGACAGGAGTATCGAGCCGTTTTGAAATATATAAAAGGGTCGAGACCGATGGGGAAGCGTTTCCGCTTTCGATCAGACTGAGCATATTTCTGGTTATTTTGTCCCCTGCAAGATCTTTTTGAGTGATCCCTCTCTGCAGCCTGAGTTCGCGTATCTTCTCGCCGATAATCTTTTCAGGGATTGCCATCAGCCTTTTCTCCGTCACTCGAGGGAACACCGTATTTCTTGTTCATATCGTCTAAAAGCTTGTGGATCTCTTCTGAAACACATCCTTGGTAATATGTGATCTTATCATCCATTTCACTTGATCTTGACTGGAAACGGTTTACAAGCGTTTTTATCTCGTACTGCATATCGGTTACACTTGCGTTGAGATCGCGGGTACAGTTTTCAATACTGTTGTGAAGAGTTTCGCTTACGTTTGTGAGAATCTCCGCAGCGGTCTGTGAAAGTCTGGTACGGATGTATGCTGCCTCTTCTTCCGTTTCCTGCTTGATTTTTGCGATATCTGAATCACACTCAAGGCGTTTCTGATCACATTCAGCTGCAGCCTCAGCTCTGATTTTTTCAGCCTCTTCCTTTGCTGAGGAGAGAATATCGTCTGCTCCTCGATTAGCATTGATGATGATATCTCCAAGCTGTGAGCTTACTCTGTTATACATATTGAGCTTATATGTGTCACTGTTTTTGTCATCAGGATCATCTTCTTTTTGAGTTTTTTCCTCAATCTGAGAACGGAGAACAGAGAGTTCGCTATCACGCTCAGAAACGGCTTTTCTGAAATTCTCCAGATCGGAAAGCGCGGAAGAAAGCTGCTCTTCCAGATCTGTTATTTCATTGCATTTTCCTTTGAGTTCATCTGCTTCACGCTGTTTTTCTGCTATCGCTTCTATAAGCTCGTTTATTTTTTCGTCCTTGGCAGCCACTTCGTCCTCAAGCTTTTTGATAAGAGCTGCGAGTTCGTCGTTCTTTGAAGAGAGCTCATTTTTTTCATCGGAGAGACGCTTGGTTTCAGCTTCAAGCTCATTTTTCGCTTCAAGCGCAGATTCCTTTTCGCCCACAGCCTCGTCAATGCGCGAGAGTGCGTCGTTAAGCTTTTCATTCAACTTTTCCGATTCTTCTTTAGCCGACGCAATCTCTTCGGAATATTTCATATCGGTTTCTTTTATATAGTTATTTACATCTTCACGGTTGTAGCCGCCTATCTGACTGCGAAACTTTCTTGCATCTTTTCTGTCCATAGGTTCCTCCAAAAATAATGATTGTTTATGTATTTATTCTATCATAAAAACAAACAAAAATCAACATAATCAACAATATCAAAGTCGAAAAAAGTAAAAATAATTTACTTTTGGCTCCGGATCAGCGTGTGCGGTTAATTATTCCGAATCAAATAATGTATGTTTATGAAAAAATAGGGAATATTGATATAGACGAAGTGGAAAAAATGTGATATAATATAAGGTATACTGAAATAATAGTACTTTAATGTAAAATACAGAACGGAGATAAATATGGATTACAAATATCTTGCCGATCTTCTTTTCCCGAATGTTACAATGACAAGGGAAGAAGTTGAGGCTAAATATCCTGCACGCGACCTTCCCGAAGGGGCTAAGGTTACACGTTTTGCTCCCAGCCCCACAGGCTTTATCCATCTCGGCGGGCTTTTCCCCTCAACCGTAAGTGAACGTCTCGCTCATCAGTCGGGCGGTGTATTCTATCTTAGAATAGAAGATACAGACTCCAAACGCGAGGTTGACGGCGCTGCATCTGCGCTAATCAAAACACTTGAGAGATTTAATATTTGCTTTGACGAAGGTGCGGTTATCGGAGATGACGGCGAGATCGTAGATAAGGGTAACTACGGCCCATATAAGCAGAGTGAACGTAAGGATATTTATCATGTTTTTGCAAAGTGGCTCGTTGCCGAAGGAAAGGCATACCCTGTGTTTACAACACAGGAAGAGCTTGATGCTCTCCGCGATACCGATAAAAAGGCAGAAGTAAAATCAAGA
>SVUC01000011.1 GCA_015063455.1 Oscillospiraceae bacterium | reverse complement strand
GCGTTGATCTCGTTATCCCTGATTTCACTTATCTTGAAAAAAATGCAGATAGAATCAGAGGAATTCTTATCACTCACGGTCACGAGGACCACATCGGTTCTCTCCCGTATCTTCTCAAGCTGATCGATGTTCCAGTATACGGAACACGTCTTACCCTCGGAATTATTGAGAGCAAGCTCGCTGAGCACAAGCTTCTCGGAGAGCGTGAGCTTGTCACCGTAACAGCGGGAACGATTCTCAAGCTCGGCGTGTTCAAATGCGAATTCATCCGCGCAAATCACTCGATCGCCGACGCTTGTATGATCGCGATCCGCACACCTGCCGGTGTTATCCTGCACACAGGTGACTTCAAGCTTGATGTTTCCCCCATTGGCGGCGAGATGATGGATCTGACAAGGATCGGCGAATACGGACGTGAGGGTATCCTCCTTCTTATGTGTGAGAGCACCAATGTTGACAATCCCGGATTTACTCCGTCTGAGAGAAAGGTAGGCGCATCTCTCGATCACATCTTTATGACAAACACGGACCGCCGTATCGTCATCGCCACGTTCTCATCTAACGTACACCGAGTTCAGCAGATCATCAACTCCAGCGTAAAGTTCGGACGCAAGGTCGCTATCACGGGAAGAAGTATGATAAATGTTGTCGGCGCGGCGGTCAGCCTCGGATATATGGAGGTTCCCGACGGTGCCCTTATCGACATCGCTGATATAAACCGCTATCCCCTCGAGCAGATCACGATCATCACAACAGGCTCTCAGGGTGAGCCGATGTCAGCTCTTTACAGGATGGCGTTCTCAGATCACTCGCAGGTAGAGCTTACTCCCAAGGATCTCGTTGTTCTCTCATCTCATGCTATCCCCGGTAACGAAAAGCTCGTATCCCGAATCATAAACGAAATGTACCGCAAGGGTGTCAGTGTATATCACGACGAAGCTGTTGTACACGTATCGGGACACGCTTGCCAGGAAGAGCTGAAGCTGATCCACGCCCTCACAAAGCCGAAATTCTTTATGCCGATCCACGGTGAGTACCATCACCTTATGCAGCATAAGGAGCTTGCGGAATATATGGGAATGGATTCAAAGGACATTTTTATTATGGAGATCGGTCAGGTACTCGAGCTCACAAGCGACTCCTGCAAGAAAAACGGTACAGTTCCCTCCGGTCGTATGCTCGTTGACGGATATGGCGTGGGAGACGTCGGAAATATCGTTCTTCGTGACCGTCGTCATCTTGCTCAGGACGGACTTATCGTTGTTGTAGCTACAGTTGACATTGATGAAGCGACGATCATATCCGGTCCCGACCTCATCTCGCGCGGATTTGTTTACGTCAGAGAAAGCGAAGAGCTTATGGACAATGTTCGCGATCTCGTGCGCGATGTTCTTTGCGATACTCTCGACTCGGGAGTTACCGAATGGACTCAGATGAAAACAAATGTCAAGGATGCACTTACAAAGTTCCTCTATTCAAAAACAAAGCGTAAGCCTATGATCCTCCCGATCATTATGAATGTCTGACGGACAGATATACCGTCAAATTACAGTCACACATTTGCGAAAGGAATTACAAAATTATGATTAAGCATATAATCCTTTGGAAGATAAAGGAATCGTTCACTGAAGAAGAAAAAGCTGCGGCTCGTGCAGAAGCAAAGCACCGTCTTGAAGCGCTGAACGGTCAGATCGACGGAATGATCTCACTTAAAGTCATAACAGACCGTCTCCCCTCGTCTAACGCAGATATGATGCTTGACTCCGAATTCGTATCCGAAGAAGCTCTTGCAGCTTATCAGACAAATCCCAAGCACCTCGAAGCTGCCGGATATGTCCGTTCCGTAGTTGAAGCAAGACTTTGCCTCGATTTCTGATATGGGCGGAAAATATAAAAAGGCGGAGCTTCTCTCCCCCGCTGGAAATTTTGAAAAATTAAAATCCGCAGTTATTTACGGCGCCGATGCTGTTTATCTCGCCGGAAAAAACTTCGGAATGAGAGCCGCATCGACAAATTTTGACAGAGAAGAGCTCGCCCATGCCCTCGAATTCTGTCACAAGCACGGTGTAAAGCTGTATGTTACGGTAAATGTAATGCCGCACACCTCTGAGTACGGAGAGCTCAGAGAGTACATAAAATTCCTTGACGATATCCGCGTTGATGCAGTAATCGTTGCGGATATCGGCGTTGTTATGCTCGTCAGAGAGATCGCGCCGAATCTTGAGATCCACATTTCTACTCAGGCAAGTGCAGTCTCGGCTCAGGCGTGTATCGCTTGGCACAAGCTCGGCGCATCAAGAGTGGTTCTCGCGCGCGAATTATCTCTCGCTGACATTCGCGAGATCAGAGCAAATATTCCCGATTCTCTTGAGCTTGAGACCTTCGTGCACGGTGCTATGTGCATTGCGTACAGCGGACGATGCCTTCTCTCGAATTACTTTACAGGACGTGACGCAAATCACGGCGCTTGCGCTCAGTCTTGCAGATGGAAGTATTCTCCCACAGCGATCGATCTCGGTGAAGCTAACCGTCCCAACATTCCCTCGGTTGTCACGGCTGAACAGGATCCGAACGGCGAGACATTCTTTATGGCGTCAAAGGATATGTGTATGATACGACACATTCCCGAGCTTGAAGAAGCGGGGATCTCAAGCTATAAGATCGAAGGACGTGTCAAGAGTGCGTACTATACCGCAGTTGTAACTAACACTTACCGTCTCGCAATCGACGAATACCGCCGTGATCCCTCAGCATATAAATTCAATGAAGATTGGGCAAATGAGCTTGATGGAGTCAGCCACCGTGAGTACGGCACTGGATTCTTCTTCGGTCCTCCCCACGAGGATGCGGCTTGTGTAAAAGAGCTCGGATACATCCGAGAGAAAGCGTACATCGCAACCGCTGTTGAGGATTCTACCGTTCCCGATGCTGACGGAATGTACGATGTTCTTTTCATTCAGCGCAACAAGCTCGTTCGCGGAGATACGGTCGAGATGATCTCCCCCGGCAAAATCGGAAGAGCATTCATTGCTGATGACCTGAGAAACGAAGAAAACGAAGCGATAGAGTCAGCACCTCATCCGTCTATGTATTTCCGCCTCAAAGTACCCTTTGAAGTTCACGAAGGTGACATTATCCGTCTCGGATAATAATATAATTTGATTATGTTTATTGAAATATTAAAAGCTTTTTTTCTCGGAGTCGTTCAGGGAATTACCGAATGGCTTCCCGTGTCTAGTACGGGACACATGATCCTGTTCGATGAATTTGTCGAGCTCGATGTCTCCCCCGAATTTATGGAAATGTTCCGAGTTGTCATTCAATTTGGCTCGATCCTTGCCGTTCTCATTCTCTATTGGAATACGCTGTTCCCGTGGAGCCGCGGAAAAACAAAGGATGAACAGAACAAAACGTGGAAGTTGTGGCTAAAGATCGTAATTGCCGCAATCCCTGCTGCAATTGTCGGACTTTTGTTCGACGATCTCCTTGACAAGTATCTTTACAACTATGTCACCGTTGCCGCCGCATTGATCGTCTACGGTGTCGTGTTCATTGTGATCGAGAGAAAACACAAAAACAAGGTTTACCGCACAAATTCCGTCCACGATATGTCAAATCTGACCTCTCTTGAAGTAGGCGCATTCCAGATGCTCTCCTTGATCCCAGGAACATCCCGATCCGGTTCAACTATCATCGGTGCGATGTGTGTCGGTGTTTCAAGAACAGCCGCTGCGGAATTCTCGTTCTTCCTCGCTATTCCCGTAATGTTCGGAGCAAGTTTACTCAAGATCGTCAAATACGTCTCGGATTACGGAGTTGCTTTCTCGACAACTGAGATAGTTGTAATGATCGTCGGAATCATCACCGCGTTCGTTGTATCTCTTGTGGCGATCAAATTCCTCATCGGCTTTGTACGCCGTCACAGCTTTGAATCGTTCGGGTGGTACAGGATCATACTCGGAGCTGTTGTTCTTATCTACTTTATTTTCACAAGATAAAAAAGGACTGCTGCAGTCACGCAAAGTGAAATTGCAGCAGTCTTTTTTATTCAAACAATTTTTAATCATCCGCCGAAATAATATTTTCCGAAATCCTCAAATTCAAGTATTTCCGAAATAATATAATTTGACACAAACATACCGGCGGGTGTCAAAGCATAGATGCCGTTTTTTGCTGTCATAAATCCGTTTCTTATAAACATTTCGCACTTTCTGCCGTACAGCGATTCGAATGAGAAACCGAATCTGAGGGCAAATTCGCGGGAATCAATTCCTGCGGTGAGCCTGAGTCTGAGCATTATATACTCACCCATTCGCTCTCTGTCCTCAACCTTCTCGCAGCTGTCAGTCAGCTTGACCTTAGACTCCTTTACCGTCACTCCCTGAATATATTTTTTGATGTCGGGAGTAAATGAAAATCTGCTGCCGTTGAAGAACGAGTGCGCTGATACCCCGAACCCGAGATATTCGTCGCAATTCCAATATTTCAGATTGTGGGCACACATACGTCCGGGAAGTGCAAAATTCGATATCTCGTACTGATAATATCCGCGGTCTCTGAGAAGATCTATCGCCGCAAGGTACATATCCGCCTCAGTATCGTCGTCGGGAAGATACGGTGCTATCTCGGCGTAATTATTATAAAACGCAGTTCCGGGCTCGATCTTCAAATCGTAAAGAGATATATGCTCAGGTCTGAGTCCTGTTACATAGTGAATTGAATGAAGGAGAGAATCTATTGTCTGCTGAGGAATTCCGAACATCAGGTCCACATTGATGTTATCAAATCTCGCGTCACGCGCCATACGGTACGATGCATAGAATTCCTTACGGGTGTGCTTTCGCGAGAGGATCTGCAGTTCGTTCTCGTGTGCGCTCTGCAGCCCAAAGCTGATTCGATTCACACCTGCTCTGTGAAGCTTCAGAAGTGACGGATATGTCACTGTCGCAGGATTTGCCTCGATAGAAAACTCAACGTGTCTGGTCAGCTTGAAATTATGCTTGATAGCACGGATGAGTCTTATAAGCTCAGATGTCGGAATAGATGTAGGTGTCCCGCCTCCGATGAAAACCGTATCAGGCTCATATGCTCCCGCAACGACCCTGTAGCTCTCCATATGAGCGATCATCGCGCTGATATAATCTGATATTATTGTTTCGTTCTGTGGCGGCGCTGAGTTGAAGTCACAGTACGCGCACTTCGATATGCAGAACGGAATATGAAAGTAAAGTCCAAGACGTTTCCGTTCATTCAGATTGATCTGCATAAGATTTCAGCCTTTCGTTTGTTTTTTGATAACATTTTTGTGCTACGCATTGGGAGTGGGATGGGAAACATCGGAGATTTTTTGCATAAGGAAAAATGCTCGGATACTTCAAGGGGCACTTGCAATTTCGCAACTCTTCACACAAGTACGTTTTCCCACTCAGTTATCATCATCAAGCTTGAGAACTGCCATGAATGCCTCGGGAGAAACCTCAACAGAACCAAGCTGACGCATCTTCTTTTTACCTTCCTTCTGTTTTTCAAGAAGCTTCTTTTTACGGGTGATGTCACCGCCGTAACACTTCGCAAGAACGTCTTTGCGGAGCGCTTTGACAGTCTCTCTTGCGATGATCTTTGAGCCGATAGCAGCCTGGATCGGTACTTCAAAGAGCTGACGCGGAATATTTTCCTTGAGCTTTTCAGCGATCTTTCTCGCTCTGCCGTATGCCTTATCGTTGTGAACGATAAACGTAAGAGCGTCAACCATATCTCCGTTGAGAAGGAAGTCGAGCTTAACGAGATTTGACGGCTCATAACCCTCAAGCTCATAGTCAAGAGAGGCATAACCGCGGCTTCTCGATTTGAGCGCATCAAAGAAATCGTAGATGATCTCGTTCAGCGGCAGCTTGTAGTGAAGCTCTACTCTTTCGGTATCAATGTACTTCATGTCAATGAACACGCCTCGTCTGTCCTGACAAAGATCCATAATTCCGCCGACATACTCGGTAGGCGTGATTACTGATGCAGCAACAACAGGCTCAGCAGCAACTTCTATCTCATCGGGTCCCGGATAGTTCGTCGGGTTGTCAATACGGATAACCTCGCCATTTTTCTTCGTTATCTCGTAGATAACGCTCGGCGCGGTCGTGATAAGATCAAGATTGAATTCTCTCTCAAGTCTCTCTTCAATGATCTCCATATGAAGAAGT
The DNA here is from genome assembly GCA_015063455.1 of Oscillospiraceae bacterium. Taxonomy (GTDB): domain Bacteria; phylum Bacillota; class Clostridia; order Oscillospirales; family CAG-272; genus UMGS1696. The sequence goes on along the minus strand of SVUC01000011.1, from coordinate 26,376 downwards.
CCGAGGAATCCGCAGCGGAATCCGAATCCGAGAGCGATTGATGTCTCAGGCTCGAATGTAAATGCGGCATCGTTGAGCTGAAGCTTCTCAAGTGCATCCTTTGTTTCATTGTATTTTGCGCCGTCTGCCGGATAAATACCCGCATACACCATTGACTGTGCTTTCTTGAATCCGGGCAGCGGCTCGTCCGCAGGTCTGTCAGAGTGAGTTACGGTGTCGCCGACACGGGTATCGCTTACGTTTTTTATAGAAGCTGTAAAATATCCAACCTCGCCGGCTGAAAGCTCACCCGTAGATCTGAGTCCAAACGGATCCATAACTCCGACCTCGACAACATCAAATTCCGCACCTGTGTGCATAAGCTTGATCTTGTCTCCTACCTTGAGAGTACCTTCCACAACTCGAATATAAACAACAACACCGAGGTAGCTGTTGTAAACCGAGTCGAAGATCAGACATTTCAGGGGAGCATCCGCATCTCCTTCAGGAGCGGGGATCTGCTCAATGATCGCCTTCATTACGTCTGCAATATTAAGTCCCGTCTTTGCGGACACAACAGGGGCATCCTCTGCGGGAATACCGATAATGTCTTCAATCTCAGCCTTGCATCTGTCGGGCATAGCTGACGGAAGATCCGCTTTATTGATTACGGGAACGATCTCGAGATTTGCGTCGACTGCAAGGTATGCGTTCGCAAGAGTCTGCGCTTCGATACCCTGAGTTGCATCGACAACGAGTATCGCGCCTTCGCACGCGTTGAGCGAACGGGATACTTCATAGTTAAAGTCAACGTGACCGGGAGTGTCGATCATATTGAGCGCATATTCTTCTCCGTCGGGAGCAGTATAGTCAATTCTGACAGCACGCGCCTTGATCGTAATACCTCTTTCTTTTTCAAGCTCCATATCGTCAAGGAGCTGTTCTTCCATATCTCTCTTTTCAACAGTGTTGGAAAACTCGAGGATACGGTCAGCAAGAGTAGATTTACCGTGGTCAATGTGTGCTACAATTGAAAAATTTCTTATATGTTTCTGTTTTTCGCTGAGAGGCATAAAAACTCCTGTTACAAAAAATACTTATTCAATATATTATATCAGATTACGTATACAAAAATCAAGTAGCTCGTTCCGCTTTTTAATTTTTTTGCCGCTTCCAAACGTATATTTTGACGTATAAATTATAATTTTTACATTATTGTTGACATTATCGGATGCATAATGTATAATAATTAATGTAAAAACAAATCATAAAATAAAAAAGGGGGATTATTATGGGCCGATTCACACACGGAAGAGTACTGCCTATGTCCCCTTATATTATTGCAAATCCGTCCCAAGCTGCGCGATATCTCCTTGAAGGACGGACTCTCGTCTGTCTTATACGCCACGGTCAGACAGATTGGAATCAGATAAAAAGACTTCAAGGCCGAGAAAATGTTCCACTTAACGAGGTTGGTCACGCCCAAGCTGTCGGCGTCTCACGCCTTATTGAAGGGACAAAAAACAACGGTGTTTCTTTTGCAGCAGTATGTACCTCTCCTCTTTCAAGAGCCGTCGATACAGCAGAGTATATTTCGTCTTCAATAGGACTTGAGAAGCCTCATATTCTCGACAGTCTTATTGAAAGAGATTACGGAAGCCTCTCGGGACTGACGCTCTCTGAGAGAAAACGTCTTTATCCGGGCGGAGAAAAGCAAGCCGGAAATGTGGAAAGTGTTCCTGCCGCCGCCTCTCGTATGCTTAATGCAATCGACGATATGCTTGAAGTATCTGACAGACGTACGGTAATCGGTGTAACTCACGGTGGACTTATAAATGCAGGATTCTCTCGACTCACATCAGGTGAGATCGGAACCGGCAAAACACTCACCGTAAACTGCGGAGTAAGCTGTATTGCAGCAGGTATTGGTGAGCCGATCCCGCTTGCATACAATCTCCAAAATGAAAATGCAGCTATATATATCACAAAAATACTTCTGAGTGGAGCGGAAATCTGAATCCATACGGTTTTCCGCCTTTTACGAACCACCAGGTTACCCTCGGCTAACTCAATGAGCCAACTTGTAAGAAAGCAGGTGAAATTTTGACAACAAAGACAACAAAAAAATATTCTATCGGCGGAATGTCGTGCGCAGCTTGTCAGGCGGCGGTCGAAAAAGCCGTATGTGCAATCAACGGTACAGAAGAAGTCTCTGTAAGTCTTATGACAAACTCCATGACGGTCACATTTGACGAGAATCTTATAAACGATGAGATCATATTCAAAACAGTGTCAGATGCAGGATATTCAGCGGGAGTTTGGGTAAAACGCACTTCAGACTCTGAGGACGACGCAAAAAACTATAGATCAATGCTGAAAAGACTTGTTGTGTCAGCAGTTTTTGCCATTCTGATGATGTACATCACGATGGGACATATGCTCTCCTTACCGCTCCCGTCATTTATGTCGCCTCACGGAGATGGATTAGCACCGATAATTTACGCAGCTGCCCAGCTTGTTCTTACTGTTCCTGTAATAATAATCAACAGAAGCTACTTTATCGACGGTCTTGCCGCTGTCCGACACAAGAGTGCGAACATGAACACTCTTGTAGCGACAGGTGCGGCAGCATCTCTTATTTACGGAATATATATTCTGATACTTATGTTCATCGGTTTCTCAACGGGAGACGACATACATCACTACACAGAGCAGCTTTATTTTGAATCGGTTACAATGATACTCACGCTGATCACCCTCGGAAGAACCCTTGAGTCCCGTGCAAGACGTCACACATCTGATGCTGTACGAAAGCTTATGGCTCTCACTCCAAAAACAGCTGAAGTAATCCGAAACGGCGAGATCATTACTGTGAACTCGGATGAGCTCGAGATAGGAGACCGTGTTGTGATCCGATCGGGCTCTGCCATACCGTGCGACGGAGTCATCTGCTCAGGCGGAGGCTCAGCAGACGAGAGTCTCATAACAGGTGAAAGTGTTCCAGTTCAAAAGGAATCTGGTGACACACTAATATGCGGAACGATTCTGACATCAGGATATGCGGAAATTGAGGCAGTACACGTCGGTGAAAATACAACTGTATCAAAGATCACACAGCTTGTCGAGGATGCCGCATCAAGTAAAGTCCCGATCCAAAAGCTCGCTGAAAAAATCAGCGGTGTGTTTGTTCCCATTGTCTGCTCCATTGCACTGATTTCATTTGTTCTGTGGGCAATCTTCGGTGATTCACTTCATCAGGCTGTCGGATTTGGTATATCTGTCCTTGTGATAAGCTGTCCGTGTGCACTCGGGCTTGCTACTCCCACCGCGGTGATGTGCGGTGTCGGACGCGGTGCGTCTTACGGAATTCTTATAAAATCAGCCGAGGCGATCGACGTACTTGTTAAATCCTCCGTCGTTGTTCTCGACAAAACAGGAACAATAACAGAAGGAAAAATGAGTGTATCGGACAAGTATCCCGTCGGATGCAGCGAGGTGAAACTGCTCAATGTTGCCGCATCTCTTGAGTCAATGAGTGAACATCCGATTGGAGCTGCAATCGTTGCCAATGCAGAAGAATCGGGTATAAATATCGTTGCCGTTGACAACTTCAGGCAGACATTTGGTGGTGGAGTAAGCGGCGTAGTTGACGGCAAGTCGATCTGCGGAGGTAATGCGGATTTCATTGAAAAATGCGGAATTCAAATCTCAGAAGAGCTCCACGCAAAGCTGACCGAATTCGCGGCAGATGGAAAAACTCCCGTTATTTTTGCCGAGGAACAAAAAGTCATCGGGATAATCGCTCTCGCTGACAAGATCAAGCCGTCAAGCTGCAATGCTGTACGGGATTTCACCTCCCTCGGCCTTGATACCGTGATGCTCACAGGTGACTGTGAAGAAACTGCACGCGCAATCGCCAAAGAAGCTGGAATCTCCAAAGTCATATCCGGCGTCAAGCCTGATGAAAAAGCAAGTTATATTGAGAAAATAATGACAGGTGAATTCTACTCTGACAGCGACAGACGATACGTCGTGATGATCGGTGACGGAGTAAATGACGCTCCTGCACTTGCTATGGCAGACTGTGGAATAGCGGTTGCACACGGTACTGATATTGCAATCGAATCAGCAGGAGTCGTTCTCGTCAAGAGCGATCTTACAGATGCTGCCCGTGCAGTTAAGCTCAGCCACGCTGTTATGAGGAATATCTCGCAGAATCTTGCCTGGGCATTCGGATACAATATCCTTTGCATACCTGTAGCGGCGGGAGTACTCTTCCCTGCGTTTGGTATTGCTCTCACACCAATGATCGCGGCAGCGGCAATGTCTCTCTCAAGTATCTGCGTTGTCGGTAATGCACTCAGACTCAGGTCACTGAATCTGTGATCCAAAAATCAGTTTATACTTACATTTTTCATATACCAAAGGAGAATATTATGTTATTTCAAAAAAAGAAGATCGTAAAGCTTAAGATAACAGGTATGCACTGTGAAAAGTGCTCCGCAAAGGTTGAAAATGCGATCAAAGCGCTCGGCGGGAGTGCAAAGATCGACTTAAAGCTCGGTCGCGCAGAAATCAAAGTTCCGGAAAAGATCGCAGATGCTGACATCATATCCGCTGTCGACAATCTCGGTTTCAAGGCAGAGATCATCTGATCTTACAATCAATCAAAAACTGCAGTTTCAAAAGAGGACTGCAGTTTTTTTGTTTTTTCAACGAACCTTTTTAAACGGCATTTTTACATTTTATGTTGAAATTTACAGGTGTTCGTGATATACTTGATTCAGATAAAGTTAAACTATATATTGGATGGTGTAAATGGTCAATTATCAAAAACCTGATCTCAGATATCTTGAGCTTCTCTCCCGCGATTATCCGAATATTGAAAGTGTTGCGTCGGAGATGATAAATCTCTCAGCACTCAGAAGTCTGCCGAAGGGTACGGAATATTTCTTCAGTGATCTTCACGGAGAATATGACTCGTTCCTCAGACTTATCAGAAGCGCGTCGGGTATGATAAAAGCAAAGATCGATCTGATTTTTGAAAAAAGTATTTCTTCAAATGAACGCAGCGCTCTTGCACTTTTAATATACTATCCCGAGACTGAGATAAAATCTCTCATTCAGTCAGGTGAAATGAACGACGAGTGGAGACGTATTACGATATACCGTCTTATCCTTGTGTGTGAATCGGTCTCCGCAAAATATACGCGCGCTGAAGTCCGCAAAAAAATGCCGAAAAGCTTCGACTACATTCTCGATGAGCTTCTCAATGTAACGGATGACATCAACCGTGAGTATTATTATTCCGAGATCATCTCGTCAATACTTGAAACGGGAATCGCGGATGAATTCATCATTGCGGTATGTTCCCTGATAAGAAGTCTCACGATAGACAGACTTCACATAATCGGTGATATTTTTGACAGAGGCCCCCGCGCCGACCGTATCATTGACGAGCTGATGACGTTTGACCATATAGATATTCAGTGGGGGAACCACGACATCTCCTGGATGGGTGCGGCGTCCGGCAACTCAGCGCTGATCGCAAATGTTATCAGAATTGCGCTCGGATACAACAGCTACGATATTCTCGAGGACGGATACGGTTTGAATCTCCGTCCGCTGTCGATCTTCGCAACAGAGGTATACCGTGATGATCCGTGTACATATTTCTATCCTCATACTCTTGACGATGTTCTTTATGACAGCGTAGAACATTCTCTGACCGCGAAAATGCACAAGGCTATCGCTGTAATTCAGTTCAAGCTTGAAGGTCAGCTCATGGCGGCACATCCCGAATATAACCTCGATTCAAGACGTCTGTTTGAGAAAACCGATTTCAGACGAGGTGTTTGCGAGATCGACGGAGTTGAGTACAAGTTGAGGGACACAAACTTCCCGACTGTTGACCCCGATTCACCTCTCACTCTCAGCCCTGAGGAAAGTGAGCTTGTCCGTATTCTTCACGCGTCATTCCACCACAGCACACGGCTCAACAATCACATCAAATTCCTTTACGCTCACGGATCAATGTACAAGTGTGCAAACGGAAATCTCCTTTACCACGGCTGTATCCCGATGAATGAAGATGGTACTTTCCGTGAGATCACGCTCCCCTTCAAAGGAGATGAAGAAAAAACATACCACGGAAAAGCCCTCCTCGACAGAATCGGCAAGGCTGTCAATCGAGCATATTTTGCTCCGTACGGTTCAGATGAACAGCGCGAAGCTGCTGACTATATGTGGTATCTTTGGTGCGGAAAAGACTCCCCTCTCTACGGAAAAGATAAAATGGCATTCTTCGAGAGAACCTTGATCGGCAAAGATGCAGGTATTATTTCATCCGAGCACTATGAGCCGTACTATCACCTCAACAACCGTGAGGATATATGTGATATGATCCTTCAGGAATTTGGTCTTTGCACGAAAAACGGTCACATCATCAACGGTCACGTTCCCGTTCTTATCAGAGACGGAGAGAGTCCGATCAAAGCAAACGGAAAGCTTTTCGTCATCGACGGAGGCATCTCAAAGGCTTACAGAGTCAAAACAGGAATCGCAGGGTACACGCTCATATACGACTCACACAGCCTCAGACTCGCTGAGCACAAGCCATACGACGGTCACGATGCAAACATAACTCCAAACGTCAGCGTGGTTGTAAAAATGGAAAAGCGTGTCAACATTGCCGATATAGACTTTGGAGAGGAGCTTCTTCTCAGAATAACAGACCTCCGTCATCTGCTTGAAGCTTACCGTGACGGAACGATACTCGAAAAATTCAACTGAAACAAATATATTTTTCTTTGAACAGCGGCTTAAATTCCGTGTGCGATGCAGTATACGGATGATTTAATAAACAAGGAGAATTATTATGCTCGACAACACCTTCAACAAACTCAAAAATGACAAAAAGCTTACGATCGGATACTTTGGGGGGTCTATTACGGAAGCTCCGGGATATCGTGTACTTCTGACAGATTGGTTCCGCGAAACTTATCCCGAGGCTGAGATCACTGAAGTAAACGCCGCAATCGGCGGAACAGGCTCGGATCTCGGTGTGTATCGCTGTGAACGCGATCTGCTCTCACACAATCCCGATCTTGTGTTTGTGGAATTCTGCGTAAATGACCGAGGATCCGTATATCATAAAGTTCTTTGTACTATTGAAACGATATACCGCAAGATACTGAAGCACGATCCCATGACGGATATTGTCTGCGTTGTTACATCTTCAAAATTTGTCGCTGACAGCATTGAAACCGGTGCAGACAACTTCCCACGCACAGCGGCACTGACAGCGTGTTATCACTACGGTATTCCCTCCATTGATGTTGGAGCGGTTCAATACGCGGCAGTTCTGAAAAACGGCGGAGATTATAAAAAATACACCACCGACTTCACTCACCCCAATGAGATCGGACACAAGATCTATTTTGATACGATCAAGTCTTTCCTTGCAAAATTTGCGGAAAATATCTCCTCCGATCCGATAATTCACCCGATTTCCGAGAAGATCGCTCCCGCTACCTACGACGATGCGGTTATGACTCTTTGTTCAGATATGCCGAGTTACAATTCAAACGGATTTGAATATGTGGCTGCCTCTATCTGCAATCACTGCAGCGAGTTTGTCGAGGGAAAGAATCCGGGCGACAGCTTCTCATTCGAGTTTGAAGGAGAGAGATTCGGTCTCTATTACATACTCGCCGCAGATTCAGGAAACGCTCTGATCTCCGTTGACGGCGGAAAAGAATTTGAACTGAAGACTTGGGACCACTACTGTCTCTCATTCAATCGTGTAAACGGAAGAACTATGGTCGAAGGACTCACCCCGGGTAAACACACCGTAAATATCCGCATATCCGACACAAAAGAAGAACAATCAAACGGATATGCAGTGCGAATAAGCGCAATACTGCATTAAAATCTCATCTATGTGAGGAAAAATCATGTACAGCATCGAACAGATCAAAAAAACATTTGAGCGTATCGGTCTTGAATATTCCGATTCGCTTGACAAAAACGCATCCCTCATCGCAAGCATACAGTACGGTTTTCAGAAAAATGTACCGTACGAAAATCTCGATATAATCAGACACAAGCCCCTTTCCCTCGATTATGGCGATCTCTACGAAAAAATCGTGACAGATCATCGCGGCGGTTACTGTTTTGAGATCAACGGCTTTCTCGCAGAGCTTTACCGCTCCCTCGGCTTTGAAGTTGTGGAATATATGGCTCGTTTTCTCAGAGGCGAGGCTGAAATTCCCGTCAGACGTCACAGGATCTGCGTTGTTACAGATAATGAAGGATGCAAGTGGATCTGCGATGCCGGTATCGGACAGTCTGCATTCCGCCTTCCGCTGAAGCTTGAGGATGGTCACACATCGGAGCAGTTCGGGGAGATCTACCGAGTTGAATACGAACCTGAATTTTTCGGATGGATAATCTCAGATCTGCACAAGGGGGAATGGAGACGTTTCTACTCATTCACCGAGGAAAAGCAGCTCAACAAAGACTATATTATGCCTTCGTTCTGGTGTGAGAATTCAAAAGATTCTCCGTTTACTCGTACCGAGATGTTCTCGATCAAAAATGACACAGGAAGAATTACTCTTGACGGGAACATTCTGCACATTTTTGACGGAGACAATGTTTTTGAAAAATATCTGACCGAGGATGAAGTTCGGGAAGCTTACGGAAAATACTTTGGACTCCCCTACTTTGAAAATCTCAGCGTGAAGAGATACGAGGAAGGAACGAAAAACCAGAAAAAGATCGACCACGCATCCCTCGCACGCAAGTATTTCCTCGACGGTTACAACTGCGCTCAGGCGGTCTTCTGCTCGTTTGAGGACGTCACAGGATACTCAAGGGAAGAATCCCTTAAAATGATATCTTCGTTCGGCGGAGGGCTCGGACGGCTTCGTGAGGTATGCGGAGCAATGTCAGGTGCAGCCGCTGTCGCGGGAGCTCTTTGGGGCTACTCCGATGTGCGAGACAAGGATGCAAAAGCCGCGCATTACGCGCTGATACAAAGAATTGCCGCAGAATTCAGAGAAGCAAACGGTTCGATCATCTGCCGCGAGCTTCTCGCGGGAATCGAGTCGAGTACCGATCCGACGCCTGCCGCGAGAGATGCGGCTTACTACAAAAAGAGACCGTGCGCTGATATTGTCTCTTCTGCCGCTGAGATCCTTGACAGGATTTTGCAAGAAAAAGAAGACGAAAAATAAAATAAGCCGAGGCAGTATCTTCTGTGATACCGTCTCGGCAATTTTTTGTTTATGTTCTCGATTATTTCTTGAGAGCAACAGCAGCCTTTGCCTTTTCAGCAATAGCCTTAGCGTCGAGTTTGAATACGGAGAGAAGTTCCTTTGCAGGACCGGAACGTCCGAATTCATCGTTGATACCAACGCGGAGAACAGGAACGGGGCACTTTTCAGCGAGGCTTTCACAAACAGCCGCACCAAGACCGCCGATTACAGAATGTTCTTCACAGGTTACAACTACGCCGCACTTCTTAGCTTCAGCAGCGATGAGTTCTTCATCAAGGGGCTTGATTGTTGCGATATTGATAACAGATGCAGAAATACCTTCTTCAGCGAGAATATCGCGGGCGAGAAGGGCCTGTTCAACTTCAATACCTGTTGCGATAATTGCAACATCGTCACCGTCAGCGAGCTTCACGCCCTTGCCGATCTGGAATTCATAAGAATCGTCGAAGATAGTGGAAACAGCCATTCTTCCGAATCGGAGATAAACGGGGCCCTTATATTCGATTGCAGCCTTAACTGCAAGTCTTGCTTCAACAGCGTCAGCAGGATTGAGAATTACCATTCCGGGAATGGTGCGCATAAGAGCGATATCTTCGCAGCACTGGTGAGTTGCACCGTCTTCACCTACGGTGATACCTGCGTGAGTTGCACCGATCTTTACGTTGTTGTGAGGATAACCTACAGAGTTACGAACCTGCTCGAAGCTTCTGCCTGCCGCAAACATTGCGAAAGAAGAAGCGAACGGGATCTTTCCGCAGAGAGAAAGACCTGTAGCAACGCCGATCATATTGTTTTCTGCGATACCGCAGTCAAAGAATCTTTCGGGGATTGCCTTCTTGAACACGCCGGTCTTAGTAGCAGCAGCAAGGTCTGCATCAAGAACAACGAGATTTTCATATATTGCGCCGAATTCCGCAAGAGCTTTACCGTAAGCTTCGCGGGTAGCGATTTTATCAGCCATTGTTATAATTCCTTTCGATAATAAACTTTTTCCGTGATCCGAGACTTATCTTTCTCCGAGATCCTTCATAGCGATCTCGTACTGTTCTGCGTTCGGAGCAGCACCGTGCCATGCAACGTTGTTTTCCATAAATGATACGCCCTTACCCTTTGTGGAGTGAGAGATGATCACTGTAGGACGGTCTGTGCATTCACGAGCAGCCTTGTAAGCAGCTTCGATAGAATCGAAATCGTGAGCATCACACTCAACAACATTCCAGCCGAATGCTTCAAACTTCTTGTCATAAGGAGCAGGATTCATAACTTCTGCGATAGGACCGTCGATCTGAAGTCCGTTGAAGTCAACGAGCCAGCAGAGATTGGAAAGCTTGTAGTGAGCAGCGAACATAGCTGCTTCCCATACCTGACCTTCCTGAGTTTCACCGTCACCAAGAACTGCGTAAACGCGAACGTTTGTACCATTGAGCTTGTTTGCGAGAGCCATACCGCAGGAAACGGATGTGCCCTGACCGAGAGAACCGGATGACATATCAACACCGGGAGTATGCTTCATATCAGGGTGACCCTGGAGATAGCTGTCAGTCTTACGGAATGTCTTAAGATCTTCTACGGGAATAAATCCTCTCTGTGCGAGTGCGGAATAGAGACCGGGTGCACAGTGTCCCTTTGAGAGAACAAAACGATCGCGGTCTTCCCACTGGGGATTCTTGGGATCAATATTCATCTCCTCGAAATATAAATAAGTAAGTACATCTGCGATGGAAAGACTTCCGCCCGGATGACCGCTGCTTGCCGAATATACTGCGTCGATGATACCAACGCGGATCTTGCGGGCAATTTCAGCGAGTTCAGTTTTTCTTTGAATGTCCATTTTTTCCATACCTTTCTTTGGGTTGATTACAGATGCTTATAATAAGCATCAAAAATTTTGAACATATTTATTGTAATATATTTGACGCCGAATGTCAATCATTATCTAATAAAATATATTTTTTTCTCAAAAACTATTGACAAAAACGGTCAATTATTATATAATAAACAGGCAGGTGTGATGAAACGGTTGCATCTGTCGGGATCATCCCGCATACTTGATACGGAGAAGTACTCAAGAGGCCGAAGAGGCGCCCCTGCTAAGGGTGTAGGTCGGGTTACCGGCGCGAGAGTTCAAATCTCTCCTTCTCCGTGAAAAAAAGTCGCATCAGCGGCTTTTTCTTTTTATTACGCAATTGACCTTCCGTCTGAGAAAAATGCTTGAGAAAGGAGCTGCCATGGCAATTCACCGTAAAGTTTATCTTGAGATAACTAATCGCTGTAATCTGAACTGTGCATTCTGTCCCGGAACTGACAGAGTCAGCCGAGCGCTGAATGAAGATGAATTTTTGCTCCTTATAAACAAACTCGGCTCTTGGGCAGAATTTCTGTATTATCATCTTATGGGCGAGCCAACAGCACATCCTCTTCTTCCCCGATTTATTTCGGCAGCCTCTGAGAAAGGGTTAAAGTCCATTATTACCACAAACGGTACTCTGCTCAGAACAAAAGGCGCTTCTCTGCTCGACGCGGCACCGTACAAGGTAAATATTTCCCTTCACGCCTTTGAAGCAAATCCGCCCGGAATGTCATTTTCCGAATACATCGACGGATGTCTCAATTTCGCAAAAAATGCCGCTGAGCGCGGTATCATTGTTGCACTAAGGCTATGGAACCTTGACGGACGTGCCGACGGTGCACTTCACGAAAAGAACGATCAGATTCTCGAGGCAATGCACACTGTGTTTTCTGATGAATGGCAAAAGGTGCGGACAGGTTACAAACTGCACGACAAAGTATTTCTTGAATGGGGTGAAAAGTTCGATTGGCCCGATATGCAGGGAGAGAGCCTCTCTGACAGCGGATTCTGTTACGCACTCCGCGATCAGATCGGTGTGCTCTGCGACGGAACTGTTGTGCCGTGCTGTCTTGATCGCAACGGAGATCTCGCACTGGGCAATCTTTTCAACGAAGATCTTGATATAATTCTCTCATCCCCCCGCGCGCGCAGGATCTATGATGGATTCTCGGGGCACAAATGTGCAGAAGAACTATGCAGACGATGTATGAGGGCGAGTTATTATCGTACAGGCGACTCACAAAAATGACACAAAAAATAAAAAGACACGTAGACGTGTCTAAATATTTTTAATTCAGTTACTTGGCAAAGAATTATTTCTCCGGATCCTTTGACTTCTTTTTAAGCTTGACTTTTTCGCTAAGTTCACGAAGAACCCCGAGAGTCTTGGTGTCATTCGGGAATATAGCGTGAAGAAGAGCGATAGCAATTGCAACGGTCAGAATCTTCTCAGGTGAGATCGGAAGCCAAAGAAGCGCAATATACCCGCTTCCAACTGCGATCATCCAAGTGATCTCAAAAATTGTTCCGATTCCAAGGACAACGTATGCCCAGCCGTTTGTTATCATCCACGCGATTCCGAGACACAGAATAAGCCGTGGATTTAAGATAAACTGAATTACTTTTTTAATTCTTTCTTTTATCATTTTTGTTTCGATCAAATAATAGTGTAGTACAGTATAAATGAATTTACAACTCCGACGAGAATTCCCGCAAGGACCTGTATGGGTGTGTGGCCCACAAACTCCTTCAGCTTGACCTCGGGAAGATCTTTGATCTTTAGTGCCTCAAACGCTTCGACAAGCTCGTTTATTACAATCGCCTGTTTACCTGTTTCACGTCTTACTCCCATTGCATCGTGACAAACGATAAGTGCAAGAACTGCGCTTACCGCAAATTGAAACGAACCTGTCCCATAAACAAGTGCACTCGTCACCGCGAGGGAGGTTACAGTCGCTGAGTGCCCGCTTGGCATTCCGCCGTCTCCAACAAGTCTGTGTATATCAAGCTTTCTGTTAATTAAGCAATGAATTATTGTTTTCAAAACCTGTGCGATAAACCAAGATGACAAACTGATAATCAAAAAAGGATTTGTCAGAAGATCAATAATCCAACCCACGTCACACCACTCCTGTTTGATGAATATTCGATATTAAACAAAGATCTTTTACAGTATACTGCAAAAATCGTAGTTATTATAACATCTATTTGTTTTTCTAATGTCAGCAAATTATTGCTAAAGTATTAACAAAGTGTTTTTTAATCTTTTTTTAATTTTTAATACAAGGCAAAATCTATTTATAAAATCGGAAGGGATAAGCTTATGAAGCAAAAAAAATTTGCGGATCTTTATACTCCCGAAGGCGAAGAGCTTATAAAAAACGGTTCTATGCCATGGAATGTTTATCCGAGACCTCAGATGCAGCGAGACTCTTTTTTCTGTCTCAACGGAGATTGGGAATTCTCGTGCGGAGAAATAAATGGATTATTGCGGGTTCCCTTCCCGCCCGAATCTCTTCTCTCAGGTATCGGAAAGCGGCTCGGCAAAAATCCTAAGCTGCACTACAAAAAAGAATTCTCACTGCCCGACGGATTCATACGCGATCGTGTTCTGCTTCACTTCGGTGCTGTTGACCAGATTGCAGAAGTCTTTCTGAACGGAAAAAAGCTCGGAGAACATCGAGGGGGATACGAGCATTTTTCCTTTGATATCACCGATTCGATTTCCGACAAAAATATTCTTGAGGTTTATGTTCGCGATGAGCTTGAGAATCGTGTTCTCCCCTACGGTAAACAATGTGAAAAACGAGGCGGAATGTGGTACACTCCGATATCGGGGATCTGGCAGACAGTATGGATCGAAAGTGTTCCCGAAAAATATATCGAGGATATCAGAACAGAGACGGGAGAAGATTTCGCTGCAATTACTGTATACGGTATTGACTGCGGAAAAGTTACGCTGAGAACACCCGACGGCGAGATTACAAGAGAGCTGAATGACGGAAAAATAACATTTCCCGTCAGCAACCCGAGAATGTGGTCACCCGAGGATCCTTATCTTTATTATTTCACCGTTGAGTCTGAAAATGACAAGGTAACCTCATATTTCGCGCTTCGTACCCTGGAGATTAAATCCGTCTGTGGAACAAAACGACTCTGTCTGAACGGAAAACCGTATTTCTTCCACGGTCTTCTCGATCAAGGCTATTACAGTGACGGTATTTTCACCCCTGCATCTCCGAAATCGTATGAAAACGATATCGTCTCGATGAAAAATCTCGGTTTTAACACCTTGAGAAAGCATATAAAAGTTGAACCTGAACAGTTTTATTACGATTGCGACAGGCTGGGGATGATCGTTTTTCAAGATATGGTGAACAACAGCTCGTACTCATTTATCCGTGATACTGCACTCCCGACGGTTGGGCTGAAGAAGCTCTCAGACAAATTCCTGCACCGCAGCAGTAAATCAAGAGAGGCATTTATCAGCGCAATGGAGTCGACGGTAAAGCAGCTGTACAACCATCCGTGTATCTGCTATTGGACGATATTCAACGAAGGATGGGGGCAGTTTGAAAGCCAAAAAATGTACAAAAAATTAAAGTCACTCGACAACTCAAGATTTATCGATACTGCATCGGGATGGTTCAAGGGAGCTGAGAGTGACGTTGAGAGTCCTCATGTTTATTTCAAGCCTGTGAAACTCAAAAAGTCAGACAAGCCTATTCTTCTCTCGGAATTCGGAGGATATTCATTCAAACCCGAGGAGCACGTATTCAATATTGCACAGACATACGGGTACAAGTTTTTCGAAGTCAGAGAAGAATTCGAAAATGCTCTCATCAAGCTTTACGAGGAAGAAATCATTCCGCTGATCCCACTTGGATTGTGTGGCGATATTTACACTCAGCTTTCTGACGTTGAGGATGAAACAAACGGTCTGCTCTCCTACGACAGGAAAGTGCTCAAGGTAGATCCTGCAAAAATGCGCTCAATTGCAGAAAAGCTGAAAATATAAAGAAATGTCCCTTATCTATGGTAAGGGACATTTTTCTGTTATTCAGATGTTTTGCTTTGGTGGCATCCACCGCCGCAGCAGTCGCACGAACCGCCGCATGCACAGGAGCTTTGACCTTTTTTCTTTTTAATGATTTCGTTTACTACTATTGCAATAAAGATTACTGCGATTATTGCCGCAATGATAATTGTCTGAGGGTTCATGCTAAACTCCTTTCAAGATTATTAAAGTGAATTCTGATCGTATTTGTTTTTTCTGACAAGAAGGTAAACCATCACCGCGAGAACGATGAATGCAAGCACTGTCCATACGCTGAAAGCACCTGTGAAGAGCATACCGATATTATAAACGATAAGTGATGTTGCGTAAGCAAATGCTGTCATCCAACCAAGCGCAGCAAATGTCCACTTGCCGTTGTTCATTTCACGTCTGATTGCTCCCATTGCTGCAAAGCAAGGTGCACAGAGAAGATTGAATATCATGAATGAGAAGGCAGAAAGCTTAGATCCGCCGAAGAATTCCTTACCGATAAGAACTGCGTTCTCGTAAGAGCCTTCGTCAAGCTCGCCGAGAAGGTCAACGCCTTCACCGAGCATCTGAGAAAGTGTACCGAACACGCCGACAACTTCTTCCTTAGCAACGAGGCCGAGAATTGTTGCAACTGCTGCCTGCCATCCGCCGAATCCAAGAGGAATGAAGAGGTAAGAAATAGGTGTTCCGATAAGCTCAAGTATAGATGTTCCGGGATTTTCTTCTGTTATGTAGTGGAATCCGCCCTCGAATGAAAGGCTGTTGAGAACCCAAATGATAACGGAAGCCGCGAGAATTACAGTACCTGCGCGCTTGATGAATGACCAGCCTCGTTCCCATGTCGCGCGAAGCACGTTTGAAGGAACGGGAGCATGGTATGCGGGAAGCTCCATAACGAACGGAGCAGGGTCACCCGAGAATGCCTTGAATTTTTTAAGAATCAAGCCTGATATGATGACTGCCGCGACACCAATGAAATATGCCGCTGTTGCAACAAGTCCGGATCCGCCAAAAAGTGCACCGGCAATAAGACCAACGATCGGCATCTTTGCACCGCACGGGATAAAACAGGTTGTCATAATCGTCATTTTTCTGTCACGATCCTGATCTATAGTTCGCGATGCCATTACACCGGGAACGCCGCATCCTGTTGCAACGAGCATCGGGATGAAGGATTTTCCTGACAGACCAAACTTTCTGAAGAGACGGTCCATAATAAATGCGATTCGTGACATATATCCGCAATCCTCGAGAAGCGCGAGAAGAATGAAGAGAATAAGCATCTGAGGAACAAAACCGAGAACTGCTCCAACACCGCCGACAATACCATCCGCCACAAGGCTTACAAGCCACTCGGCACACCCGATAGAAGTAAGACCGTCAGCAACAGCAGGAATGATAGTTTCACCGAACAATGTATTATTCATAAAATCTACCGTCCAGTCGCCCACTGTTCCAATAGAGATCGTATATACAAGCCACATTACGACAACAAAAATCGGAATTGCCAAAACTCTGTTTGTGACTATCCTGTCAATACGGTCAGATGTGGTCATTCTTGATGATGATTTTCTCTTATAACATTTGCTTATCACCGATGTTATGTAATTATATCTTTCGTTTGTAATTACCGCTTCGGCATCATCATCCATTTCACGCTCTACTGCAGAAATGTCGTGCTCAATATGATCTATCATTTTTTTATCTATTCGAAGCTGCTCAATAACCTTAGCATCTCTCTCAAACAGCTTGACAGCATACCATCTCTGTCTTTCCTCCGGAAGATCGTGAAGAAGTGCCTCTTCAATATGTGCAATAGCGTGTTCAACCGTTCCGGAAAACGGATGATTCTGTATAACACGACCTGTCTTTGCAGCTTCAATTGCTGCATCAGCAGCCTCCAGAATTCCTTCTCCCTTCAACGCCGATATTTCAACAACCTTGTAACCGATTATACGAGACAACTCATCTATGTTGATCGTATCACCGTTCTTACGGACTACGTCCATCATATTTATCGCAATTACTATCGGTATTCCAAGCTCGATAAGCTGTGTCGTGAGATAAAGGTTTCGCTCAAGATTTGTTCCGTCAACAATATTCAAAATTGCATCAGGACGCTCACCTTCAAGGTAATTCCTCGCAACAACCTCTTCAAGTGTATACGGAGAAAGTGAATAAATACCGGGAAGGTCTGTGATTATTACATCACTGTTTTTCTTCAGCTTTCCTTCTTTCTTTTCTACCGTAACACCCGGCCAATTCCCTACGTATTGATTAGAACCCGTAAGAGCGTTGAACAGCGTTGTTTTTCCGCAGTTAGGATTTCCGGCCAAAGCAATGCGTATTGACATATTTACCTCCAAATTCCGCATAAACGCGGCAAGTTTCTTACTTCTGAATTATCATTCGATTTTATCCAAAATCAGTGATATTCATATTTGCAGACTTTTATTCAAGCATTCTGTCAATCGAGTTAGTGAATGCTAACCACAAGTCAAAGAGAATGGGGGAATACCCCATTTTTACATAATCTGTAATAAACACAGTCTGTTTTTACGAAAAAAGTGAGATTTACTCAACTTCTACCATATCAGCATCATCTTTTCTGAGAGAAAGTTCGTATCCTCTTACCATTACTTCGATGGGATCACCGAGTGGTGCAACCTTACGAACATAGATTTCCACACCTTTTGTGATACCCATATCCATAATACGCCGTCTTACAGCACCTTCTCCGTGAAGTTTTACCACCTTGGCTGTGTCACCAACTTTTACCTGCTTTAATGTTTTCATTGGATTCCCCCACAACAATCTGCATTTATCTGCGGCATTATTTAGTATTTTAATAATCAAATAATCACCGAAAATGTTTTTATTCCAAATCAAGTTAGAATATGCTAACTATATACATAAAATATAGATTAGCCTTCGCTAACCAACATTAAGTATATACCTTTTCGCACGATTTGTCAATCGTTTTTTACAAAAAAACACAAAAAAATTCATTTTCGTCATTTTATATTATTGTTATAGAGGTTTTAATGATTATTTTTAGAAAAATAACCCACATAAGCTTTATGAAAAAATTCATAAAAAAACAAATATAGGGTTGACAACTGTTAACCTGTGTGTTATCATATAATCAGATAACAGCTGTTAACCCCAAGAATCAGCGTAAAAGTTTATTTAACGTAAATGAAAAAACGTTCACGCTGCGAAATTTAAATTAAATATTTGATAAGGTAATTTTTTAATTTGAATTTCACTAAATATTTGTGCCGCTGATTTGGCGGAGGAATGGAGAATGATATGGCAAATATAAATCTATCCGACGGAGAATGGAAGCTTATGAACCTTCTTTGGAAGTCATCTCCAAGGACAATTTCGGAAATGGTAAATCTTCTTGAAAAAGATACGGGCTGGTCAAAAACCACGATCTTTGTTATGCTGAAAAGACTGATCGGCAAAGGTGCTGTCAGGGTTGACGACAGCGGTCGTGTCCAGCAGTATTATCCTATGATCAAAAGAAAGGAAATAATTCCTGCAGAGACTGATTCTTTTCTCTCACGCGTTTACGACGGAAGTATCGGACTTATGGTCTCATCTATGGCAGGACGCAAAGCTTTATCCGAAGAAGACATCGCAGAGCTGCGTAAGATACTCGACGAAGCGGAAGCAAAACAAGGAAAGGAGTAAACGATGCTAAAAAATGCGATTATTCTCTCAGTACTGATCGTAATAATATTACTGATCAGACTTCTGTTTCGTCGTTCCGTGTCACCGAGGCTGATCTACGCACTATGGATCGCAGTTGTGATAAAACTGCTCATCCCCTTCTCTCCCATTGAAATAAATGTTGAGAAAGAAATCTTTGTTGATCCGCCAGTGTCATCCATCAATGATTCGACAGTAAATCAGCCCGAAATCCCTGTATCTCCCGGCAACGTATCGGGAAGTCAGGTGCTGATTCCGATTACTCCGACACCGCAAAGTCCATCAGGATCTTTCACGGGAGACACAGAAATTCCCGGAGTTGTCATCCCAAGTAATCCCGAATTAAGTGACGTTCCAGAGAACAATGTCACCCCGGGTGTAAGCGATGAGCCTGACGTCAACATCGGTGATATCATCTCCCATCCACAAAACAACTCGGACTCGCAGGAAATTATTGATCCAATCGACAAGATTGATGACAGCGGAAAAGAAAATCCCAATTTGACAGACGGACTCATCTCCGCTGCGAACAAGATCCGCGTCATAGTCTCCTGCGTGATTGGTGCGACATTTATTTTGTCGGGAATAGCCTTCACGCTCAGCGTCCGCCGAGATCGAGTATTTTTCAAAAGAATAAACAACGTTAACGTTTATATCTCAAAAAACGTACACTCGCCTTGTCTCAGCGGCATTATTCCCGCAATTTATCTAACCCCTAGTTCACTCGAAGCTAAGAGTCCCGCGATGATTATCATCCACGAGTACACTCATCTCAGGCATCTTGACAACATATGGTCTCTTATCCGCCTTGCCGCCATTGCAGTTTATTGGTGGAATCCTTTTGTATGGATAGCAGCATATGTGTCGAAGCAGGATGCTGAACTCGCTTGCGACGATACTGTATCTGCTAAGCTGAACGAAAGACAGCGCCTCGATTACGCTGGAATTATTATTGATACAATTCCGAGAAAAAACAGCCTGTTCATGCAGACGGATGCCATCGGACTCGGCAGTGGTTCTATCAAAGAAAGGATCACTATGCTTACCAAGAAAAACAACCACAAATTAATCCTTGCAATTATTGCAGTACTTCTATCGCTCTGTGCGGTCGGATGTTCTCTTATCGACATAAACGAAAGCGAAAAAATCGTGTATAACGATCCCGCAGGTGAAAATAATGAATCGGGAGTGGATGATTCAAATGATCCAGACCCAGATGATCCTGCAAATAACGATAAAGTTACCACACAATATATGTCGCACAAAATATATCATTGTGACGATGTTTATATTGATGCAGATACACTCTCATACGGCGATAGTATGATCGAGCTGCAATTCCCCGGGGATGCTGAGAATTACAGCATAATAGACTGTCAGACACTTTTATGTGACGACGGCTGCGACCCGAAAGCTCTCTTCAACCGCGCACATTGGGGATATGCACCCGCATATGAAATATATCAGTACGGAATTTACGGTGCAGATGACGGTTGGAATTACCCGACATTGAACTACTTCAACGTTGTCCCCGATGACTATCTCGAAAATATTGCTGAGGCTGAACGAGAGGCTTTTAAGGAAAAAAGCAGACGTCAATATATGTATCTGATCGAGCTCGGACACAATCTCTATTCAGTGATAACGCTCGCACCTTCTGACACTTCGGGAGAAAAGCCTGCAAACGAAGAAGAGGTGATGAACAGCATCATTGCAAACATCAAGATCACTGCAAACCGCACGGATCTTCCCGAAGGAATACCGTCAGATGCAACAGAAGAGGGGCTCGAATATATGCTTTGCCCGCTCGAATGGTTCGATGAAGGGGATACAATTGAGGAAAAATGCGGCAAGACATTCCTTGATTCAGCAAAAGCAAATGCCGCAGCCGTTACTTTCGCTGACATAGACCATGACGGCGAGATTGAAGCCGTATGGACCAGCGGAGTCCATATGGTGGACAAAGTACGGCAGTCTCATTATTATAAGCTGATCGACGGTCAGATGTATCAGGTAACTATACCGATGAAAACAGGACAGATCAGCGAGATCTGTGCAGAATATTTTGAAGAAACCGATTCGATTGCTCTGTACTATGTAAAGAACGGAATCAGCGAAATGTTTGCCGCAAACGCTGTTATATACGGCGACACCGTATATAAATGGGGTAAAAATGCGTACACCTCCAATATATTTGACGGACTCTATTCTCATAAGGTATTACCGATCGATATGTCAATTCTCGCGGAAAAATCGTGGTACTACTACACCGATCTCGGAGAGGAACCCTACAACAGCGGAGTTTCTGTAGACTGCTTCTCATTTGATACGGAAAACAAGACAATGCAGTACAAATCAGGTCTTATGTACAGCGAATGGGGACTTGCATACGAAGGTCCGTATATGATAGACTCGAATGGTCTGATTACCGCCACACTCACAGAAGCAAGAAGCGGAAAGACAGCCAAAATATCCCTTATGGTACATATATTCCCCAATATGAAGTACAATATCGGATACACCGAGTACGCTCGTATAACGGTAACATCGTCTGATTCTGAGGATTTCAATGGTCTTGTCGGCAAAGCCCTTGTCTATACCACAAGTGAACACATTATGTTCCGCGGAATCGACAATGTTTACAATAAAGAAAATGTTCCCGAGGTGATAAATGGTTACCGCACAAAAGTACACTCTGTCGACTTCACAGGAGACGGTGTCCTTGACACAGTAATAACAAATGTTTTAGGCAGCGGAACGGGCATCTTGCAAGAAGATATTTATGCGGTCAACGGAAAAACAGGTGAACCCATTTCTTTCCCCGATCCAATAGAGTTTCTCAATGATAATGTCGTCTTCGGAGCAAACGAATATGCGTTCACTATCACTTACGGAAATCGGACATATTATATCGCAAAAGACTGCCTCGGAACAGATCCTACAATCCTTTTTGATAAGCTCGGCTACGAACCTTTCTGTAATTACACAGTTTCAGACGTTTTTATAAATTGCCCAATAAATCTCTTCCTCTCTCCTGCAGGCATTCCCGGGACAATAAATATTTACCACAGGTACTCAGAGACTACGGGACAATTTGAAATAACAGATGTAAAATATTATTCTAACAACAAAACGACCTGTTCATACACCGATACTTATTACGCAGACTTCACGTCAGACGGAGTGGAGGAAAGCTACACATTTACATACCGCGAGAATTATGATCCTGAAACAAATCTCCATACATTTGAGATGGATAATTGGGTTGATGTCAAAAACGGCAGAACAGGAGATTCTATCATTGTAAGTAATCCCACATCATTTGTGTACGAATATACTAATCTTGAAACTACAGATTCTGACTACATTATCACACTCGGCAAACAAAATCTGACCAAATACACCATTCCGAAGATCAAGGATCCAGCCAACCCGAGTGAAACATACGATTTTCTTTGCTATGGGTCAGAAAACTACTCTGTTGAAAATGGCTGTCTGATATCTTGTAAGGACATTCTATGCAAAAAAGACGTGTTCTCGGACGGTCCTTATGAAGGAGTCGGATATTTTGAATTGAAGTACCAATATATTGCAGGCGAATTGGTTGTAAGTTCATTCGGCTTCCAGGATTACTCGGGCAAGTACACAATCAAACACATACTTACCGAGAATGACTTTGATCCTTTATCGGTGCTTGGGTCATTCCCCACAGGAGACCGGATATTTCTTTTCCACGACAAGATATTCATGAATAACGTTTATCTTTACTTCTACACATATCCTACTCTCTCATTACCGAGTGACCAAGCAGAGCGTCACACTTTCAATGTATATTATCACGTTGCTGGCAGCTCAAGTGTTGGTATTCTTAATATCCACTTCCCCGAATCAGTCGATTATGACACTGCAACTCCTGTTTATTCGGGAGGAGGCGGAGGAAGTGGTGAGTGCGAATTCATCGTAAAGCTGACCAAAGGAAATAAAACATGGTACGTTTCGTTCGACAACTTCGATTACGTCGAAACTGTCCTTGAATTCAAATATCGTGGCGAAGTGGACGATAAACGTATTGCGGAGCTGAGATCTTACGGATACATAATTGACTATGATACCGACGAATCCGTGCTTAGATGTCAGTCAGTTCTGCGAAACCATCTCCCGATGTACACTTTTGACCAACCCGAAGGCATTGGACTTGACAGATGGCTTGACTATAACGGATACACTCTCGAAAAATATGCGATAATTGATCTTGACGGAGACGGTCAATCTGAGATGGTTTTGGAAATTTCGTGTGGTAATTTCCTGATACTCTACTATAAGGATAACAAAGTATACGCACTTCCTGAGCCATACAGAACGTTTAATAACTTAAAAGCAGACGGAACTTTCAGCTGGGACTTAGGTGGATCGATTTCCGGAATAGGAAAATTGGACCTATCGAGAAATGATGACAGAATAATTAAAATTGCTTATTACCGCGTAGACTACGAAAATAATGTAACGTTGTATTACATAGAGAACAGAGAGGTCTCAAAAGCCGATTATGAAAACTACGTTGTAAATCAAAGCAAGAAACCCGATGCGGCGTGGAGATGGTCTTTAGATACATCTGAAATAAACGATGCTATATCAAGTGTGTTAAAAGATAAATACCGCAGTGAATATCCGGACGGACTCATTCATGTTGAATCGTATTGTTTGCTTGACATTGAAACTGAAGGAGTAGCAAAAGCGTTCGCTAATACTGAGAACTTTGATGAAGTAACTGTTTATTTGATCGTATATCATACGAAGTATGCTGTTAACGAAGGGCAGATTGAAGAAGTCGAAGGTGATTTTGTTCCAACAGCAATCACCTTCACAATAGATAAAAACGGCGAGTATACATTGAAAAACTATTGGACACCAAGAAACGATTCGAATTACGAGAGTGATATTCGTACTGTGTTTCCCGAAGACGCTGCAAATAATGCTCTTAACACCCAAAAATATGCGGGCGCATTGACTAATGATAGTTGGACTAAAGTAGTTGCATACTTGGACAGTCTGCAAAAGAATAACTAAAAAATTGGGATTACGTGTCGATGCTTTTACATCTATTAGATTAGGTTACCTTCAAAATATAAAGCTCTTCCCTCTATCAAACTCCTCTGGTTATGGAATATCCAAGGACACAAATTTTTGAGCAATAAAAAAACTAATTCTTGTAAGATTTACAGTTAAAAATAGTACTTATTATTAGATGTACTTGGACTTCATAAGACAAAAGTTCTTAGCAAGTGTAAATGTTTGAAATAATAATCATGTTTTGATAGGAGTAAGTTATGTTTAGACAAAAACTAATTCTTGCTGCTGTAGCGGTAGTTGTATTAACTGTTATGTGTGGATGTGATCATGGTGTTAGAATTGACGAGACCAATCCTAATGCCGATGTTCCAACAAATACACCTATATCCGAATCGGGTGAATCAGCAACAAGGGAAACTGATGCCCCGGAGATAGAAGCGGAAGAGACGACAGTAATCAACGAGGCTGATTACATAATTACCGATGGAGTTCTCACAAGCTATCTCGGTACAAATACTGTTGTTTATCTTCCCGATTCGGTTACGGAAATTGCAGAAAACGCTTTCGGGGACAGCCCGGTTGCTGACGAAATAACCGAAATCAACATTGGTGCAAATGTGACGGAGATCTCTCCCAGGGCCTTTGACAATCTAAATAAGATAGGTTGTGTGAATGTGGCGACTGACAACCCGAAATATTCCTTTATAGATGTGTTCCTCAGCTCCACCAGAGAAGGAATATACACCTGCTCATACTGGGCCTGGTTCAAGGAAGGTGCGGATGCGGCTATCTATAGAAAAGATAATTCTAATTATCCGTTGCCAATGCGGGTCAACAAAATTCACACTGAATCCCCGGATGAAGTGGTTACCGTGCTATGCGACGGAGCCGAGCTTGAAATATCGTTTGTTACAGAAGATTATACCGGCAATTATAGTGCGAGACTTCATTCAATAAAATATGGGGAGCAGGTTTTAGAGTTCGATGAACCCTTTTCATTGACAGGAAACTTTAGCGTATACTCGTTTAACTTCGCTGACGGATATGTATTTACGCGCCGTTCGACCACTGATGATGCGTATATATTTACAAAAGACGGTATAATCACATTGCCTTGGGGAAACGTCAGAGAAAATGGCGCGGTAACCTTGTCTTGCGATGAAAACGGCAGCTTGTGTTACCACAAAGAGAATGGTGAATTTGCATCGGAGAGTCGTCAAACTGCTGACCCGTTTTCATCTATAATAACAGGACCAGACTTCTATTTCGGAGAGGACGGAAGAGTAGATATAGTTCAAGGAGAGTATATGTTTATTCCGGAGATAACCTATACGGTTGAGGACTATATAACTTATCGACACGAAATGACTATGGAAGAGTGGTTTGATGAGTTTGTATTGTTCGAGTTTGATTCGCTTGAAGAGATGTATCAGTTTAACAAGGAAAATCCTTACGATTACTGGAGCTCTAGACGCGTTTATTATGATACATCAGTTGAACTTGAGGTTTGTGCATATAATGGTGAGGATACCGTGCTCTATCTTCCGGATGCAATAAAGAGTATTGCTGACAATGCATTTTCAAGTAGTTCTGTGGCTGACAAAATCACCGAGATCAACATTGGGCCGAAAGTGGAGAAAATATCAGGAAAGGCATTCTCAGGACTTCCGTCACTTGAAAGGGTAAACATTGACCCGGCAAACCCATATTTTGTAACAGATGGCAAGAGTATTACTGATATCGAGGGGAGCTTTTCAATTTCTATCGAAGCATCTGTTGGTGAATGATGTTTGCAAAATAATTGAGTAAGCACAGAATTTACTAATAGACTCTTAATGACTTGATCTCCTAGTGGGAAGATCAGAGAAGAATAAGAACAGTGAATGGGTGTTTGTGATTTAAAAAATACGATAAATTTTAAAATGATGTTTACATATTTCATTTCAATATCTCTTTTATATGTGAACGCGCTCAAAAAACAAGCTATAAGGAGAAATAAAAATGACAAATTACGAATATTCAAGTATATTTATTTCCATTGTCTCTCAGACTTGTGTTACTAATTAAGTTCAAGATAAACTGCATGTACATACGATAGCGTGGGTAATCTACAATTTGTTTTAGTTCCAATTTATTCTCTTCCATATTTCCTCCAAAATATAAAATGCCGCAGATATCCCTCAGTAAATATCTGCGGCTAATATTGATTAT
Source organism: Oscillospiraceae bacterium (assembly GCA_015063455.1). Classification (GTDB taxonomy): domain Bacteria; phylum Bacillota; class Clostridia; order Oscillospirales; family CAG-272; genus UMGS1696. The sequence goes on along the minus strand of SVUC01000011.1, from coordinate 221 downwards.
GTGCTTTGAAATCAGTTTACAGCTCGTGTTTTCGGTTTGCAGTCACGCGGACTGTTAATTCCACCACGCAACCTATATAAATGTAAATATCAATAATAAAACGAAAAAAGTCATTCAAGGAATGGTGCACCTTCAGGGATTCGAACCCGGGACCCACTGATTAAGAGTCAGTTGCTCTACCAACTGAGCTAAAGGTGCATATTCTTGAATGACTTTTTCTA
>SVUC01000140.1 GCA_015063455.1 Oscillospiraceae bacterium | reverse complement strand
ACGCACCGTGAGCCATGATCTGATGTTCAACCATGTCCTGAACTTCTTCGACCGAGGGGGATCTTCCAAGCTCTTCGCAGCTGAGGACAACTCTTTCGGTAATACGGCTGATCTGAATATCAGTCATACGCACACTTTCGTCTGCCGCCTCGTTAGCCTTTTTTATCGCATTGTATATCTTGGAATCGTCAAAATCCGCCTCGGAGCCATTTCTCTTGATAATTTTCATCAAACAGTCTCCTTTTTTGTTTTTGTAAAATAATAAAACAGACACCTGCACAAGATATTGTGGTGTAAGTGTCTGTATTATACCATATATTGTATTCTCTGTCAATATATTTTTTCGACTAAATTTTATTTTTTTCGATATTTCGATGCGCGAGAATATTATATGCTTCATCAGCGAGAGATGACGCTGATCTCACCCCACCGGATTCGGTGTCCGGGACAAGTCGGAAAATATTCTCTCCGCTGTAGCGTCTGAACCAGATCAACTGACGTTTTGCATAATGTCTTGTCGCAAGCTTTATTGATGCTGAAACGTCTTCGATAGTACCCTCTCCATTGAAGTACGGCAAAAATTCCTTGTACCCGATCGCCTGTGCGGCTGTTCTGCTTATATCTCCTGACTCAAGAAGAATACGCCTCGCCTCATCCTCAAGTCCTTCCTGCATCATAATGTCGACTCGCTTCTCGATCCTCGAGTAGAGAAGCGCACGATCTGCAAAATCGAGGATAAACACGGTATTATCGTATGGAACTTCTCCTGTGGTCTGCTCTCGGTCGGTCTCAGTCTTTGTTTTACCCGTTGTCTCAAACACCTCTAACGCGCGCACAACCCTCTTTACGTTGTTCGGATGTATGTTCTCTGCCGCTTCGGGATCTATCGCCCTGAGCCGTTCGTGGAGTGCTTCATTTCCGTTTTCCGCTGCATATCTATAAAGCTCATCTCTGAGGGCTTCATCTCGTTCACCCTCGGTGAATGATGTTATCTTCATAAGAGAATCGTGGTACATACCTGTTCCGCCGCAAAGGATCGGAACCTTACCGCGCGATGCAATATCAGCGATAACATCGGAGGCATCCCTTGCGTAATCGGCTGCAGAATATTCGTCTGCAGGATCTATTATGTCGAACATATGATGAACAACACCGCCACGTTCTTCCATAGTCGGTGTAGCCGTACCGATATCCATTGTTCGATAAAGCTGCATCGAATCGCACGACACGACTTCCCCTCCAATTTTTTTTGCAAGGGCTATCGCAAGACCTGTTTTTCCCGATGCCGTCGGTCCGAGTATTGACACGGTTTTTATCTTAGTCATAATTTCCTCAAATACTATTGTTACTTATTTTCAGCAGAGAATCTCCCCCTTTACTGAGCTCGCTCCATATATTCTCTGCATTTTTGATTGTCGTCTCACAAGAAAAACGACCACATCACCCGCTAACGAAGCATATGACGATTCACTCAATAAACATCGTATCCTCGATGCTTACGGAACGCAGAATCGTTTTCACACCGACTTTCCCGTTCATTCAAGAAGCAAACAAGACAAGGCGTACCGCAGAAAGCAAGGCGCAGGCGTAGTTCCCTACGTCAAGCCGCTTTCGAGGAACAACGCCGTATTGTACCGCTTATTGGATGAACATAGCGTCACCAAATGAGAAGAATCTGTACTCCTCTTTAACTGCGGTTTCATATGCCCGCATGATCTGCTCACGGCTTGCGAGTGCTGAGACAAGCATAAGAAGTGTGCTCTCGGGCAAATGAAAATTCGTGATAAGCGCGTCAACTATCTTGAACTTATAACCGGGATAGATAAATATTCCCGTATCTGTATCGACAGGATGAAGTATTCCGTCGTCATCAGAGGCCGATTCAAGTACACGGCACGATGTTGTTCCGACCGCGATTACTCGTCCGCCTGATGCTCTGCGTTCGTTTATTATCTTTGCAGACTCCTCAGATACACAGATGTATTCCGAATGCATTTCGTGATCCGCAATCTTTTCTTCTTTTACAGGTCTGAATGTTCCGAGGCCAACGTGAAGGAGAACCGGAACGACAGCACATCCTTTTTTTTCAATTTTTTTCAGAAGCTCGGGAGTGAAGTGCAGTCCAGCTGTCGGAGCTGCAGCTGATCCGAGGTTTCTCGAATAAACCGTCTGGTATCTCTCGGGATTCTCGAGCTTGTGTGTAATATACGGCGGAAGAGGCATCGTTCCAAGAAGATCAAGTGCCGCAAATACGTTATCCGCCCCGCGATTGACAATAAGCTTCACGACGCGACAGCCACCCTCGATAATCTCAAGGACGTGAGCCTCAAGGATTCCGTCACCAAATTCGATCACATCCCCGGGCTTAGCGCGCTTTCCGGGACCTGCAAGAGTCTCCCAGATATCGTTCTCTCTCTGCTTCAGCAGAAGAAGCTCAACGGGAGCGGTTGATCCTGTCAAAACCTTTTCACCAAGCTGCTCGTCCCAGCGGTATTTTCTGTGACCTATAATTCGTGCGGGAATAACTCTTGTGTCGTTGACAACAAGCACGTCTCCCTCTCTGATATATTCGATAATATTTCTGAATACCCTGTGCTCGATCGTGTCCGAATCTCTGTGAAGTACCATCAACCGAGAAGAATCTCTAGGCTCAACGGGGGTCTGTGCAATTCTCTCCTCAGGAAGATCGTAATAAAAATCATTTAGTCTGAGATCAGTTGGTGTCAGATTGTTTTTTATCATATATACTCTCCGTAAATCCGTGAACAGTATCACGAATAAATAATCAAAAAATATTGTAAATATATCCTCATTTATACCCATGAACGATTGACAAAATGCCTGACTTGTGATATTATAATGTCAGATGTATTTTACATCGCATAAAATATGATAGAGGAGCGTTTCCGATCAGTAGCCTCACATAAATGGCCTCCGTCGTCTGCTGCCGAAATTGTCGGCAACAATGTGTGAAGTGAAAGGCGAGAGACGCCGAAGACTCAGTTATGACGGTATAACTCAGTTTGGGCTGCTCACCGAACAGGAAGCAGACTGTCACTATATACTATAGTGGAGGGCTATCTGTGTCAGGAAAATAGCTGTGTCAAAATCGGCACAACTATATTATATTACACAGACGGCCGGTTTTCAACCGGTTTTTATTTATATCGGAAAAAAATTACTTGTTTTCAGAATTATTTTCAAAGGAGAACATCAGAAATGGGTACTTTCAACAAGGATATTATTTTCACAGGAGCGGCTACAGCGCTCGTAACTCCGTTTGCAAACGACGGAAGTGTAGACTACAAAACCTTTGCCTCTCTTATTGATTTTCAGATAAACGGCGGTATTGATGCTCTCGTTATCTGCGGAACGACCGGTGAAGGCTCTACTCTCACAGATGAAGAACACAAGGAATGTATCAGATTTGCAGTTGAACATATCGCAGGAAGAGTTCCCGTTATCGCAGGCACAGGTTCAAACGATACAGAGTACGCTAACGAACTCTCAAAATATGCGTGCGAGGTCGGCGTTGATGCGCTTCTTCTCGTAACTCCTTATTACAACAAGGCAACTCCTAAGGGACTTATCAAGCATTTCCTCTCCACTGCGGAAGCTGTTGATAAGCCGATCATTCTCTACAATGTTCCCTCAAGAACAGGCGTTAGTATGTCAATGCCCGTTTACCGCGAGCTCGCTAAGCACGAGAGAATCGTTGCAGTAAAGGAAGCATCGGGAAATCTCTCACTCGTTGCTCAGATCGCGGCTGAGCTTTCCGATTCGCTCGCAATCTACAGCGGTAACGACGACCAGATCGTTCCGATCATGTCCCTCGGCGGTATGGGTGTTATCTCCGTTCTCTCAAACGTAATGCCGAAGGAAACTCACGACATCTGTGCAAAATATATCGCAGGAGATGTCATCGGATCCAGAAAGCTTCAGCTTGAGCTTCTCGATCTTATCAATGATCTCTTTATTGAAGTTAACCCCATTCCCGTAAAAACAGCATGCGGTCTTATGGGACTTTGCAGTGACTCTATGCGTCTGCCCCTCTGCGAAATGGAAGATGGAAACCGCGCTCGCCTCATCGCATCTATGAAAAAGTGCGGTCTCATTGGCTGATCTCAATTCTGAAAAACGTACAGGAAACAAAAATCGTGCCCTTGCATACTTATTAAAATCATATGGCATGATCAAAGATGATATTGAAGAAGTTCTTGATGTTTATTTCCGTGCGTGCTCTATTAAAGTTAC
>SVUC01000010.1 GCA_015063455.1 Oscillospiraceae bacterium | reverse complement strand
GAATGCCTTTTCTGATATGATTAAGCGAAATTGATAAAGAATTTCCGACCATCAAAAGGTCGGAAATTCTTTTGATCCTATTCGGTTTGCGTTATTTCTTCGTTAAGGACATCACGCATTTTCCGGAACGGCTTTTTGTTTTAGTTATGCATTCTTTGCGGCCTTTTCAGCCTCTTTTTTTGCAGCGAGGAGCTTGTTAGCTTTCTTGAGCATACCTGCACCCTGACGCTGAGCCATAACAAGCTTCCAGTAATATCCCTTGAGCTCAAGGAGTTCCTGATGAGTACCGAATTCAACAAGCTTACCTTTATCAAGTACAATTAACTTATCTGCGTTACGGAGAGTGGAGAGTCTGTGAGCGATCGCAAATGTAGTACGGTTGACCGTGAGCTTGTTGAGCGCATCCTGAACGAGCTTTTCTGTCTCTGTGTCAAGAGCCGCTGTAGCTTCGTCAAGGATGAGAATTCTCGGGTCGTGGATGAGGGCACGTGCAATGGCAATTCTCTGTCTCTCACCGCCTGAAAGCGTGTGACCGCCTTCACCGAGTTTTGTGTCGTAACCGTACTCAAGATTGAGAATGAATTCATGAGCATTAGCGAGCTTTGCTGCATTGATAACTTCTTCTTGAGTTGCGGAAGGCTTAGCATATCTGATGTTATCCATAACAGTACCGGAGAACAGATGAGTTTCCTGGAGAACAACACCGATCTGAGAACGGAGAGCAGACTGGGAAATCTCATTTATGTTTACTCCGTCAATAACGATTGAACCCTGGTTTACATCGTACAGACGCATTATCAGATTGATAAGAGTTGATTTACCTGAACCTGAGTGACCTACAATACCGATCATTTCACCCTGTTTGATACTTACACTGATATCCTTGAGAACGGGGTTGTAAGCATCATAACCGAAGGTAAGATTCTTGATATCGATGTCGCCTTCGATTTTAATGTCAATAGGAAGATCGATGTCGGCAACATCAGGGTCTTCTTCGAGAACTTCAAACACTTTGTCAAGTGATACAAGGAAGTTTGTGATGGTTCTCGGAAGAGATGTTATGTATACAAGAGGTGCATAAATGATGTTTGAGTAAGAACTGAACTGATGGAGTTCACCGAAGTCCATTGCTCCTTTGAAAAGGAGATAATTACCGTAGAACAGAATGAAGTAACTACCTATACGAACAAGGAAACCGATGAGCGGGAAGATAGTATCGAACCATACGTTGTTGTTTGTACATTCAACGCACGCGACATCAATATTTTTGTTGAATGTTTTTACTTCGCGGTCTTCAGTTCCGAGTGCTTTTACAATACGGATACCTGTGAGAGAGTCCTGAAGGAAGAATGCGTGCTTTCTGCAGGCTGTAGATGCCTTTTGCTGCATTCTGTTGAGAGAAGCCCAAATTTTTGTAATGATAAATACAACAAGGGGAATCGGAATGAAAACGAACATACTCATAACAGGGTTGAGTATGAGAAGGAAGATAAGTGCGAAGACAAACGATACAGCCTGTGTAAATATTGAGGGGAGCTGGTTTGTTACAAAGTCCTGAACAACATTAACGTCAGATGTGATTCGACCCATGATGTCGCCGACAGATCTTTTCTGAATAGCGGCAAGGGAAAGTGTTGAGACCTTTTCATATAAGATGGATCTCATCATCAAAGTGAACTTACTACCAGACACAGCAGAAAGTCTGCTTTGAATAACACCGAGAATTCTCTGTACAAGGTCGATTGCAACAATGGCAAGGAATATGAGCAAGAATGCCCGTACATTCGGGTCTGCAAGAGAGCCGACGGGTCTGATAGATTCGTTTGTGAGGTAATCGTTTACCGCAACTCTTTGAATTGCGGGAAGAATAAACTGGATAGCAAGAGAGATACACGCAACGAGAAGCGGGAAGAACATCATCCAGCGAAGACCTTTGGTGAGTCCCCACAGTTTTGTGTAAACTTCTTTTTTGCTGCGACAGAACTGACATGTTGCTGTACCGCTGGCGTAGTGGCTGCCGCATTTGGGGCAGATTAAGTCAATATCGTCATTTGTTACGGGATCACCGACATTTTCGTGATGTCTGACTTTTTCAGCGAGCTCGTTCAGTACATTGACGAGGAATGAGTACCGCGGGTGATGACGTCCGCCAATGAAACGGCATATAAATGTAGTGCTGTCGTCGTAGTTCACATGTAACACGTGTGAACCGTACAGAACTTCTACCTTGAAATCTGAGCATCGTCCGAGTTCATATTTATTGATGAGTTGTCCGTTATTGATTGTGTATATACGTCTGTCTGTAATAACAGTCCAACCATCGACAAAATTATCTTCAAGTACATTGAAGGGGGCGATGTACATTAACTTTTCACCCGCATCGATATTACTGTCATAAACCTGTTGGTCGATGGTGGGTAAATCATACATAAGTTTCATATTTTGTCACCTTATTTAACCGAATTGCTCCGGTTCACTTACTTAGATTTTTGTGATATCTGATCAAGAATGGGATCAGATATATGCTTCGATGTACCTGTATGAACGCTTGTCGAATGTTTTAATGTCCGGAATTATAAAATGACTACCTTCAAGGTCAGATATAAGGACTCTTCCGTCGGGAAGTGTATTAATTCTGCCGTAAGGATTACGAATAACAATTCTCATGTTACCCGCAGATGTTTCGACATCACAGTAAAGATCTCCGAACTTTTCTTTAACGTATGTAATTTTCTTGAGTTCGGGGATAAAGTAACGTGTGTTGAGGTCGGCATTTATGATATCAATAGTTTCTTTGTCGAAAATATTGATATTTCTGATCATACCGATTTCACCGTTACGCGCCTTTTCTTTAGGGTCGGACTGGTGTACGGAGATAAATTCATCGGGACATGAGAACGGGAAAGCACGGCGAATTGTGACACGGTCGAAGAATTCTTCTTCGTTGCGGTCGTTGATGATCTTTAATGATGTAAGTCCGCCGGCTGATTTCGAGAACCATGCATTTTCGGGAGTGAGCGCGATTGATGTTCTGTGATTGAAAAGCTCCTGAGTGGTAAGATTGTCGTTGTCCTCTTCATCTTCGTCTATATCATCAGACTTTTTGGACTCGGCTTTTTTTACCTTGTCATCTTCTTTTTTGTTCTGCTCTTTTATATCTTCTTTTTTATTTTCGTTTTTGACTGTTGTTTTTTCTTCCATAACAACCTCCTGTTTTTATATATGGGTTACATTCCCGATAAAACTTTCTTCATAGCTTCGCTCTGGAGAGTGAACAGCTTGTAGTAAATACCGCCCTGAGCAAGTAGTTCTTCCGGAGCACCTTCTTCTGCAATCTCTCCGTTTTCGATAACATAGAGGTAGTTGCAGTCTTTGAGTGTGGAAAGTCTGTGGGCGATAGTAATGCATGTACGTCCCTTTACAAGTTCTGCAAGTGCATCACTGATAAGTCTTTCTGTTTCGGTATCCATTGCCGCTGTTGCTTCGTCGAGGATAAGTATGGAGGGATCCATAAGAAGCGCACGCGCAATAGAAATTCTTTGTCTTTCACCACCGGAAAGACCACTGTAACCTGAACCTACCAGGGTATCATATCCGTCGAAGAGTTTAATAATAAATTCATGTGCGTTTGCAAGCTTAGCTGCACGAATAACTTCTTCTCTGGTAGCATCTGGACGGGCATATCTGATATTGTCCATGATTGAACCGCGGAACAGATAAACCTCCTGGGTTACCATAGCAATATTATTTCTGAGCGAAGAGAGTTTGATCTTCTTGAGATCAACACCGTCAATTTTGATTGATCCGAAAACAGGGTCATACATACGGGAGATGAGGTTTACAAGAGTTGTTTTACCGCATCCGGTGTGACCTACGAGACCGATGTTATCGCCTGCGTTGATCTTGAGGTTGATATTCTTAAGTATAGGTCTGTTTGGCTGATAGTGGAATGAAAGATTCTCGAATTCTATTTCACCCTTCATTTCAGACAGATCTACTGCTTTGGGATCTTCGTAAATGGTAGGAACCTGTCCGATAACGTCATAAATACGTTCTGCAGAGTTGAGAGTAACAGTAACCTGATTGGAGAATGTTGAGAAGAACTGCAGCGGCGCAAATACCATTCCGACATATCCGAGGTAAGCTGAGAAGTCACCGTATGTCATTTCAAGACCCATTACGCTGAGACCGCCGACGCTCCAGATGAGCTGTGATGAAAGACCGATTACCAAGCTGATAACAGGATAGATCATCAGAGATGTGAGGTTAACCCTTAATCCTACATCATAGAGCTTATGAGATTTTTGGTGGAATCTGTGTGCCTCGTCAACTTCCTTGGAGAATGCCTTAACAACACGAATACCGTTGAGAGAGTCACTCAGCATTGCGTTAAGTGAAGAGGAGGCTCTGTAAACGATAGTGTACATTCTCGACATTTTGGGGAGAAGAACACGGAACATCAAAACGATGATCGGAATCGGAACGAGTACGAGAAGGGTGAGCTTCCAGTTAAGTATAAAGAGGAATACTATAAGACCAACGAACGTAACTGCATTAATGATAAAGTTCGGTATTCCGTTCTGCACGAAGCTGTTGATGTAAGACGCGTCGTAGTCTACACGTGCATTAAGCCAACCGGGAGAATACTGGTTGAGATAATCGAGGTTAAGGTGCATAAGACAATCATACACCTTTTTCTTAATGTCGATCGACATAGGGGTAGAGAACTGTGCGTTTATTCTGTTCATTACAATGTTGAGAACAAGCGAAACGATTGCCAAACCGAAAATTCCAAACAGTACAAGGAACAGCATACCCACGGAATGCCATTTTCCTGACGGGGAGATAACCCAGTCAATGAGTACTCTACCGCTGAGGATAGGGCTCAAAAGGTTAAGCAGAGCAGATATGATCATACAAGCAAATACTGTAAATACTGACCACTTGTAAGGCTTTGTGAATTCCCAGATCATACCGAGAACTTTACCTCTGTTCTGGCAGTTGTCACAGATACGTCGGTTCTGATCTTCGTAAACCTTACCGCATTTTGGACACTTTTTGTTGAATTGTTCAAATACAGAGTCGTCTTCTTTGACTTCTTCACCATCGTGAAGTCTCTTTACAACATTTATGAATGCAGATACCTTGGAACCGTTGTCGTGAGTGAAATAAGCTATGATCTCACACTCTCCGCCGTGCTCCCAGTCTTCTTTAATTTCTTTCTTCTTTTCTTCCGGGAGAGATTCGTCTATTTCAGGACATTTTGTGTTTTGTCTTTTTGCAAGAAATCTCTCAACGTTAAAACATCTGTCTGCTCTGAGTCTTGTGTAATACTCAAGTGATAATGAGTCAATCAAAGTTGCCTTTGTTGCATCGGGAACTTTTTTGAAATCGGCCAGATCTCTTGGTATTTCTTTCTTTATCTGGATGGAGTTCGGATCAGCGGATACACGGTGTATAAGATCTCTGCCTTTTTCATAGACAAGCCAAGATTCGCCGGCTGAACCGTCAAAGCCCAGATTCATGCGTACTGCTACCGTGATATCGTCGAGAGATATACCTTTTTCGACAAGAGCCGCGGCAGCTGCTTCTGTTAATTTGTCAAGCGGAAGCATAATAGTCACACGCCTTTCTCTGAATTTTACCCATAGAATTTGCGTGGTTGGGTAATTAAGATCATCTCCGGTGGAGAATATTACGTTTCATCATTTTTACATAAAAAATCGTAATGTTTCCATTGTTTTTGCAAATACATTAAAATAATGAAAAAATTAATAATTTTATTATACAAAGATGAACGTTTTTATGCTATAATTCAATATAGGCATAAAACTGAAGCGGAATACGGTGCGATTTTTTAATGCAATGACAAATGTATTCCTTTTACAGTTACTTAATAATAACTTGAATTTTAGGATTTTGCAATAGTTTTTTGGCAAAATATACAATTTCGGCACATTACACAAAATCTTTGTGAGATATGTAGAGGTTAATATGCACAACAAGAAAAAGCATTGGACCAAGAGTAAGAATATAAACAGTAAACGATATAAAAAAGATCTTGCCGCTTATCTTAACGGACGGGCTCTGAAGTGTGTAACGGAGAGGATCGACGGAATAGAAGAGGTTATCGGCAAAAGCGGAGCTATTATTCAGAAAGATGATGAACTTTTAGTCTATTCAAGTCAGGATGTCCTTCTCAGAACAAAAATAGAAGATCTTTATGCATGGGAGCTTCTCTCGCTTGAAGGTGTGGTAATTACTGCGATAGATCTTGAACACGGAGGTGTTGAGAGAAACATTATCGCATATTACAGCTATTGGCGTCAGCTTGACGAATAAGTTTGATCGGATAAAAAATAATGGATATACTAATAGAAAATAATTATGAAGGAAAGTTGATAAGAGAGGTTTTGTTTAAGGATCTCGGCTTTTCGGTGAATTTCATAAAAAAACTGAAATTTTCTCCCGACGGTATCAAAGTAAACGGTGAATGGGTGACGGTTCGGTATCAGCTGAAGAGGGGGGATATTCTTTCTCTTGCGACTGAGGACAAGCCGGATGACGTCAGCCCGTATATTATTCCCGTTGATCTTCCGCTTGAGGTGATCTATGAGGATGAATACGTTACTGCAGTCAATAAACCGTATAATATGCCCTCTCATCCTTCCCTCGGGCATAAGTTTGATACGGTTGCGAACGCTCTTGCGTTCAGATATTCGGACCGTACTTACGTTTTTCGTCCCGTAAACCGACTTGACCGTGACACAAGCGGATGTATGCTTACCGCGAACACGAAGGATTCCTCGTACAAAATGTATACAGCAATGGTCGACGGAAAAATAAAGAAATCGTATATTGCGATCATTGACGGAATTATGCCTGAGAGAGAAAGTATACTCAGATCATTTATGCACCGCAGAGATGAGAGTATCGTGGAAAGAGAAGAGTGTGCCGAGGATGCACCGGGAGCAAAGCCTGCCGTCACAATGTACAAAACATTGACAGATAACGGACGTCAATCGGTGGTGCTTGCGTCTCCGCTGACGGGAAGAACACACCAGATACGTATTCATTTCGCTTCCAGAGGATGTCCGATCGTCGGAGATTCACTGTACGGAAGCGAGTCACCATATATTGCAAGACACGCGCTTCACTCGTGGAGAACAGTTTTCCCTCATCCTATGACCTCTGAGGAGATTGAGGTGATTTCCCCGATTCCCTCGGATATCGTAGATCTTGCAGCATCATTGGACCTCGATCTGAGCGTTTGCGGAAAGGATATTGTATGACGAAAATTTTCGGAAAAATCAACAAATATATTCCGACTGCATCAATTGTGATAGCTTTTCTCGGAATCATCTCACTCGGAATTAATATTGCATATTCGCTCTCCGCAGACTTTGCAGATTTTTTCAACACGAATATTTCAGCAAACATAAGAGTGGTCACAGCTGCACTAACATCGTGGATACCGTTTTCGCTTGCGGAGTTTCTTGTGATATCGTCCCCTGTGCTCGTTGTCGCTCTGATTACTTTTTGCGTTAAAAAGGTCTGCAAGGGAACAAGAGATTTTATCAGATGTATAGCCGGGCTTCTTTCGATACTTATACTTCTGTATTCGATGTTCGTTTTCACGTTCGGCGCGGGATATAAAACACCGACGCTTGACAAAAAGATGGGACTTTTGCGCTCAAAGGTCTCAGCTGTGGATCTGTACGAAACAATGACGATAGTGGTTGATGAGCTGAACTCTCTTGCAGATGAAATAATTTACATTGAAGGAAAAGGATCTGTAAGACCGTACTCACATAACGAGACAACACGACGCTGTATAGAATCATACAAAGAGCTTTCGGATGAATACACGTTTCTGAAGAAGGTGAATGCACCTGTGAAGCAGATCGTACTGTCCGAATATATGACATACACTCACATATCGGGTGTATATACGTTCTTTACGGGGGAAGCTAATCTGAACACAAATTACCCATATTTCGTAAATGTGTATACTATGGCACACGAGATGGCTCACCAGAGGGGTATTGCGCGTGAGAACGAGGCTAATTTCATCGCGTATCTCGTGTGCATTAATTCAACTGACCCGTATATGCAGTATTCGGGATATCTCAATATGTATGAATACCTTGCAAATCCCTTGTATTCCGCATCAAAAGAGCTTTATTCCGAAGCTGTTGGAAAGCTTGATTCAAGAGTCAGATATGACCTCAAGTGTTACAGCGAGTTTTTTGATAAATACCGTGAGAATATCGCAGCTGACGTCAGCGACACAGTGAACGACACTTACCTTAAGGTACAGGGAACTGTGGAAGGCTCAAAAAGCTACGGTATGGTAGTAGATCTCGCTGTTGCTTACCACAAAAATGCTGAATCCGCTAACTGACACAAAAGTAATTTGAAATTGGAGAATCACTTTGATGAAACTAAAGAGAGCTTTGGCGGCAATGGTACTTTGTGCGATACTCTTTGCGTGTTTCACATCGTCTGCAGGAGCAGGCAAGGAAGGAATACCTTCTCTGTTCTGCAACGATGAGGAGTGGCACAAGGATACTGTTTCTCCGCTGATCTTCAGAAACGGAAAATATTTTATTCCGGCTGGGCTGTTTTCCATGTTAACGTACATGGATGTTACTAACATAGATGACAACAGCCTGCTTATATACAATACTCAAAATGAAAAGTATATTTCTGTTTTGTTTAAGGAACAGTCAGCGGCAATTAACGGAGATATCGTGAATAACGTCGGAATCTTCAGAGATGACGGTGTATATTATATTGATGCAAATCTCGCCTGCAAAGCGGTAGGACTCAAGATAGAATACTATACTTCAGACAGCGGAAGTGTTTCGCTGAGAATAACAGACGATAATTGTATTTTCACAATGGAAGAGCTGATCGACAGCTATATCTCAGATGACGAGGATATTTTTTATCCCGATGATAATAATGAAGACGTAGTGAAGCGCATATATCTTCTGTGTACATCTCCAGACGGACGGGAGCTTATGTTCCCCGCACGCGACAATCTTGAAGCATACGAGCTTGAATATACGATGTTTCTCGATGCGTCGTCAACTGAGGAGACCATACTCAGCTCTATCGCGGACGGAGAATACGGATTTGCACCACTTTCAGCAGATGAGCTTGATGAGCTGAATAAGAAGGTGTCGCGCTATTCAAACCGCACCTCGCGGCTTGTTCTCTCAACAGGAGATGCGGAGGCTGATTCAATTCTGCGCGACAGAGGATACTGCCCGATAGTTCCCGATTTCACAGTGAACGGATCGACGTATGCAGACGGGTTGCTGGTGGAGATCATAGGTTTTCTCAATTCTAATGAATCGTGTACGGTGTACCTCGATGATTATTGGAGCAGTCAGAGACTGATGGTCCTTATCAGCGATATTGATTATAACATATATGTAACTTCAAATCTTACAGATGTTAACTGATTCAGAAAAAACAAATTAACGACATGGAGGATGAACAGATGGATTCAAAAAAGAAGATTCTGGTTGTCGAAGATGAAAAAAATATAGCTCAGGTACTTGCATATAATATCAAAAAAGAAGGGTATGACTGCGATATCGCATATGACGGCGAGAGCGGACTGAATATGGCTCTTGAGAACAGATATGACCTGATCCTTCTCGACATTATGCTCCCAAAAATGACAGGGTTTGAGGTGTGTGAGAGAATCAGATACAAGAGTCAGGTTCCGATTATTTTCGTTACTGCGAGGGAAGAAGAAAAGGATAAGATCCTCGGCCTTGAAACAGGTGCGGATGATTATGTAACAAAGCCTTTTTCGTTCAAGGAGCTGATCTCACGAATCAGAGCAAACATCAGACGTTCGTCAGGCGAGATCGTTACGGAAAAGAAAGAGGATACCTCTGAAACTATCGTTGTCGGTGAGCTTGTTATTGACACAGGACGTTATTCTGTCACAAAGAACGGAGAGGAAGTCGAGCTTTCAAAGAAGGACTATGACCTCATTCTGTTTTTGGCTCAGAATCTCGGAATGTCATATTCGAGAGAGGATCTCCTTGAGAAGATCTGGGGATACGACGATTACTACGGAGACATCAGAACGGTTGATGTAACCGTAAGCCGAATAAGAAAGAAGATTGAAAATGATCCCGCGCGCCCTGAATATCTCATGACCAAGAGAGGCGTCGGATACTACCTCTGCAAGAGATAATCTGATATACCACTCAACTTTGTTGAAGAACTCTCTGATAAGAGGAGCTTGCTATGCTAAAAAGCTTATATGTTAAAATTGTATTTATTCTTTTGATATTCATAGTGGCGGTCATGTGTGCAGTCGGTGCTATCCTGATGAACGGTGTGTCTAGCTTCTATATGGACGAATTTACCGATCAGATGGATGAATGCTTTGCGGACGGCGGACTTCTTATGAACGATCTCAGTCAGGCTGCTATGGGAAGGTATCCTGCTGCCGAGATGAAGGATGTTCTTTCGTCGTACGGAAGTATTCTTGGAATCGACCGCTTCAGAAACTACTATGTTCTTGATGACAGTGGAGAGATGCTCGCGGGATCTGACACGGATCTCGGTGCAGAACTGATAATCACGCCGAATATTCTATCGGCTATGAGAGGCTCTGACGGAAATATAAGTGTCGGCGGAACAGATTATTCCGACTGGGCAAAAAAGATAACGGTCGCGAACGGGGATGAGTGTATCATTTATATAAAGGATTCACTTGAGGAGATGAGACAGCTCAACAGTATGCTGTTTTCAATTATTCTTCAGGCAATGCTTGTCGGTATTGTTATTGCGATAGTTCTTTCATTCTTCCTTGCAAAATCTATATCCTCTCCGATCCAAAGCCTCACGTACGGTACTCAGCTTGTAGCATCGGGTGAGTTTTCACATAAGATAGAGGTCAATTCAGCCGATGAAATCGGTGTTTTGTCCGATAATTTTAATTACATGAAAGAACGCCTTCGTCTAACTCTTGAGGAGGTTGACGGAGAAAGAGAGAAGCTCGACGTTGTTCTTTCTTCAATGAAGGACGCGGTTCTTGCTTTTACTGCCGACGGAGAAGTACTTCACTCAAATGACAGTGCATCCGAAATGTTCGGAGATGAAATGATGGGTGGGGGACTCACTCTTGAAAGAGTGTTTGATATTCTTGACATACCTCTCGTTATTGTCGGAAACAACGTGAAGCTTACATCATCAGATGCGGAAGCGGAAATGACAAAAGACGGTTTTATTTTCCACGACCGAATTTATGACAGTAAGGTGTATGATGTTACGTTTGCCGTAATGCGTTATGTAACAGATAAAAAACACGCGACAGGATGCGTTATCATCATCCACGACGTAACGGGACGTTACGAGCTTGACGAGAGCAGACGAGAGTTCGTTGCAAATGTATCGCACGAGCTCAGAACTCCTCTCACATCTATCAAGGGTGCGACGGAAACTGTCAGAATGGATCCTGAGATGGATGCTGAAATGCGCGACTATTTTCTTGATATGGTCCTTAGCGAGAGTGACCGAATGACAAGAATCGTTTCAGACCTTCTTGTGCTGTCGCGTCTTGATAACAAGAGAACGCAGTGGGCGATCGAAACATTTGACCTCAAGCAGTCGATCCGTCATCTCTGTGAAGTAATGCGAAGCGATCTTGAAGCGCATAACCATAAGATAACATTTGGCTGTGACAAGGATCTCCCCGAGATCACGGCTGACAGACAACGTATTGAGCAGGTAATAATCAATATTATCTCCAACTCTATCAAATACACTCCGGACGGCGGCCACATTGACATCCGTCTGTACGCAATATCGGGAAAACGGTTTGTCAGAGTACAGATCTCCGATAACGGTATGGGAATTCCCGAGGAGGATATCGCGCATCTGTTCGAGAGATTCTACCGTGTTGAGAAATCGAGAACAACAGGCGCTGGCGGCACAGGTCTCGGACTTGCGATAGCGAAGGAGCTCGTTGAGGCTCACGGGGGTAAGATCGCGATAGACAGTAAGCTAGACGAAGGTACTTGTGTAACGATAGACCTGCCGGTTGAATGTAAACTTAAAAACGAATGAATGGACAAGCTGAAAAACGGTGAAGTATATGAAAACATCTGAAAGAACAAAAGAAATAGCAGTACTGATAACGGTAGTTGTTCTTTTTCTGCTCCTCATCGGACTTACCTATGCGCTCATATATATGAGAAATATGACGAATATGGAAGTCGACGTTCCTTTTGAGCTTGAGATGCTCACCGCAGATCAGAATGCTGATAAGATCGATATTTCGAAATATCTCCTGCCTGAGTTTATCGGAATAACTGCAGACGGCGAGCAGATGGGAATATCGGGATATATAAATACTACCGCTGAAATATATAAAACATTGTCCCCGCTGATTGCGGAAACCTTTGGGAACGGCTTCGTGAGTGAGTCGGACGAATCAAAATGGAAGCTGCTTTCTGAAACTGACGGATCTGTATATATCAGATACCATTCGACTCTTCCCGATAACATAATCGCCATGTTCGCGCGTTCTGCGGCAGGTATCACCGATGAAGATGACAAAAGCGAAGTTTCTGCATACATCTACGAAATGTTTATTTTGTCGCATAGCGGAAACTCCGGTCAAACAGAGATCGCGGTAAAGGATACTGACGGAAACGTATTTGTGTTCCGAAAAACAAAGCCCAGAAATCTTTTGACTAACGAAGATTTGTCAGAAATCATTCGATCATACCGTTCATCTATGACTGAATTTGTTTTTGCGGGGGATGAGTACCCCGGTGTATCTGTAACTGAGCCTGTATTTATCAGACCTGTTTATGCAAGGAATATTCTTATCACGGGAAACACCTCTGTAATGGTCGAGAACAGTGCCGAGGAATTTGACAAGCTTCTGAGAGTTTTCGACTTTAATCCGGACAAGCTTTTGAACTCTCATATAAATGATGAGCTTGGTGCAGGAACATATATTGATACCCACGGGGTATTCAATATCGGTGAATCTGAGTTTGAATATAACGCTGCCGACGGAGGCGGTATTTCCATCCGACATCTTATAGGATATTCCAAGAAATACGGACTGAGCGAGTATATTCGCGCTGCAATTTCCATTCACGAGAAGATACGCGATATTAACAGTTTCTATGCGGGAGGAGATGCTGAAATTGCACTCAGCCGCATCAATGCGGTCGGAAATAAGGTAACACTCGAATTTTCGTATTATTTTGATAATTACCGAATTGTTGATCTCCCCTGCGCCGTTTCTGTGACATTTGAGGGGGACAAGCTTCTGAGAGCTGAGCTCTACACTATTGCCGCCAAGAATCTCGGAACAAGAACTGAATCTATGTCTGAGAAATGGTATATCGGATATATGACAAAAAACGGAACGGTTGCGCAGAATACTTCACTTGTTTACAGAAGTGACTTTATTTCCGAGTCGATAAGTGCGGTGTGGGCTTCTTCGGTAAAGAAGAATTCCACAAACGACAATGACCTGTACGAAACGAGGAGATAGTATGAATAGTAAAAAAATACTCTCTGTTCTGATATGTATTCTTGCGCTGTCGTGTGTTGTTTTGACGGTATGTCTTGTTGCATTGAATCGTGAGGTCAATTATCTTCCTTCTGAATCGATAGACGATATTGTGGAAATACTTTCTGAAGAGAACATAATGATTGACAGAAATATTATTTCTTCAAAGAGAGAACACGGAACGGTTTATGTCTGCAATTCAGGGAATTACAGCCAAACAGTAGCAACTTTTCTCGGTGAGGACAGCGTCCATTCTGTATATGTTATCCCGGATGGCGAGATCGTGATTCTGAATAACGGCGCAAAATTTGAGTTTGGTGAAAATTATTCTTTCAAGTATTACAGAAGCGGCGAGGACAGCGGTTATACACCGAGTCTTTCTACACTCTCGCAGACCGCCGATCACGTCAGCGGAGAAAAAAGAGAAGAAATCGCTGAGATCGCCAAGGAATTCATTGAACGCGGCAGCCGTGAGTTTGAAACAAAAAGTAAGGTAAGGATAGAAACAGTTGTCGATAATATTTGGGAAAACTCGGGAATATACTATGCCCTCTGTACAAGAAAGATCAGCGGGGCAGAGCTGAATCAAAACCTTGTCCTTTGTACGATCGACAACGGAGAAGTCACAGAGGCATACGGAACGTGGTGCTTTTTGACCTTGGGCGACTCCTATTCCGCACAACTTACGGATATCTTAAATATACTGTTTAGTGTAAAAAAAGATATTTCCGCAATGAGAGATGGCAATGATATAGACTCCTCCCCTGTCAGCATAAAATCTGTCAGCCTGTCATACTCGCT
Organism: Oscillospiraceae bacterium; assembly: GCA_015063455.1. Classification (GTDB taxonomy): domain Bacteria; phylum Bacillota; class Clostridia; order Oscillospirales; family CAG-272; genus UMGS1696. Next base: position 18,549 of record SVUC01000010.1, on the reverse strand, counting down.
TTATTTCTACGGAAGTCGTGAAGAATTCTGCCTTATTCCGTGCTGGCAGGTCGTTACAGATAATATGGGCGATTTTATTTATAATGCAATTGATAGTACATTATACACCAACAAATAAGCGATTTCGAGTGCATGATTGTGCAGAAATAATATGAAGTTTTAAATTTATGAAAATCCTTAAAAAAACACTTTCATTATTGTGCATAAACTGTTATAATATAATGTGCGGATAAGTGCGCCTATTTGCATATTTCCGTCTTAAATCTGAAATAATGCTTTTCGACAAATGGAAAGGCTTGGTATAAATACATGGAAAAGATTATCGTAAACGGAGGCACTCCCCTGTTCGGTCAGGTTGAGATATCCGGCTTCAAAAACGCCGCGCTTCCAATCATATATGCGTGCGTTCTTGTGAAAGGCAAATGCATACTTGAAAATATCCCTGCAATATCTGATATAACATATTCTTTCGAGATCCTCTCGGGTATCGGAGCAAAGATCAGAATGATCGATAAAACCACATACGAGGTAGACTGTACCGACGTTGAACCCGGTAAGTCGGAATATGATCTTGTCAGAAAGATCCGCGGATCATATTATCTGCTCGGAGCTGAATTCGGAAGATTCGGCAAGGCAAGAGTAGGTTTCCCCGGCGGATGCAATTTCGGTGTAAGACCGATCGACCAGCATATAAAGGGATTTGAAGCTCTCGGCGGACGTGTTTCAACAGAGGGCGGATATATTGAGATCGAATCTGACGGCCGTGCTGTCGGAACAAATATTTTCTTCGATGTTTCAAGCGTTGGCGCGACACTCAATATTATGATCGCCGCCGCTACTGCTGAAGGAACAACGATCATTGAAAATGCTGCAAGAGAGCCTCACATAGTTGACTGTGCAAACTTCCTCAATACCTGTGGTGCTCGTATTTCAGGTGCCGGATCTGACGTTATCAAGATCAAGGGTGTTAGTGAGCTTCACGGATGTACCTATGCTGTTATTCCCGATATGATCGAGGCGGGATCGTTTATGGTTGCAGCTGTAGCCACACACGGTGCTGTAAAGATCACAAATGTAATTCCAAAGCACCTTGAATCTATTTCGGCAAAGCTTGAGGAAACAGGCGCAATTATTGAAGAATTCGATGATGCGGTTATGGTAACAGCAGGTGAGAAGATTCGCAGAACAAGTGTAAAAACTCTCCCGTATCCCGGATTCCCGACAGATATGCATCCTCAGATGTCAGCTCTTCTGTGTCACGCAGAGGGAACGAGCTACATCAACGAGAGCATTTTTGAGAACAGATTCCGCTACGTTGAAGAGCTCAAGAGAATGGGTGCGAAGATCAAGGTCGACGGCAGAACGGTTGTTATTGAGGGCGGAGCTCCTCTTACACCTGCACCTGTTATCGCAACAGACCTCAGAGGCGGAATTGCGGTAATGATCGCCGCACTTGCAACTCCCGGAAAGACAGAAATTTCTGAAATAAAACTCATCGACAGAGGGTATGATGATATTTGCGGTAAGCTCAGACAGCTTGGTGCGGATATCGTAAAGGTTACAGTTCCCGATGAAGATGAAGAGCTCAAAGCAAACTGATAAAACAAACACAGGAGCATTAAATATTTGTGCTGCTGTTTAGGCGGCGGAATGGAGATTAAAATGAAGGTTACAGAAGAAACAATTATCGGCGATATCGTGGATTTTGACGAAGATACAGCAGATATCTTCCTTGAATGCGGAATGCACTGTATTGATTGTCCCGTATCAAGAATGGAAACCGTTGAAGAAGCTTGTGCGGTTCACGGAGTAGATCCCGAGGAGCTTATCGGAAAGCTCAACAAGTACTTCGAAAATAAAAAATGATTCAGAGAGGGGACTTTTAGAAAAAGTTCCCTTGAATTTTGTGAAAATAAGGATTAATATGGCAGAGAAGAATATAACTCTTGACGGCAGACTCTCGTGCGCGGCATCGTTTGTGAGAGAGGGATCTGTTGTCGCTGACATAGGGACTGACCACGCATACATACCGATCTATCTGATAACTCACGGCATCTCGAAGTTTGCGATAGCTTCCGACATCAATAAAGGACCTCTTCAGAGGGCGGTAAAGAATGCTGAAGAGTACGGAGTGGGTGACAAAATGTGCTTCACTCTCGCTGACGGACTTGACGGTATCGGACTTGAAGAACACGGAGTCGGAGACATTGTGATCTGTGGTATGGGCGGCGAGCTGATCTCGCAGATCATTGACGCATCCGAGTACACGCGAAGATCGGGCATCAGACTTATTCTCCAGCCGATGTCATGTGCGGCAGAGCTGAGAGAGTATCTCGCATCGAATGGATTTAACATAATCAAAGAAAAACTTTGCACAGCGGCGGGGAAGATCTACACCTGCATTCTCGCCGAATACGACGGAGTCGTCAGAGAGTTCAATGAAATTGAGCTGATGCTCGGCAGTCACAACATTGATGCAAAAGAGGAATTGTTCAATCGCTTTGCGTCATCATTTGCCCGTAAGCTTGAGGTGAAGATCGCAGGACTTGAGCGAGGCGGACACGACTCTGAGAAAGAGCGCGAGATCCTTGCAGATCTTAAAAAAATAATTGAAAATCAAGGAGAAAAACAATGAACGTACGTGAACTTCACGATCAGCTTACTGAGCTTTATCCGAAATCTCTCTCGTGCCCGTGGGATAACGACGGAATCATGCTCTCCCCCGATCTCACAAAAGAGGTGAAGCGTGTTCTTGTCGCTCTTGATGCAACAGGTGCAACACTTGAATACGCTGTTCAGAACGGATTTGACACAGTTGTGACGCATCATCCGATGATATTCAAGGGGCTGAAATCGGTCACCGAGTGCAGCCTTGTCGGACGAAGAGTGTTGACAACAGCCCTCGCGGGTGTTTCCGTGATCTCGTTCCACACACGATTTGATGCCGCTGACGGAGGCGTGAACGATGCGCTTTGCTCAGCTCTCGGATATACCGCATCCGAAAAATTCGGGGATGACGAAGCACCTGAGCTTGGAAGAATTATTGAGATTGGTGAGATGACAGCTCTCGAATTTGCTTGTCTTGTAAAGGAAAAGCTCGGCTGTGACGCTGTTCGAGTCAACGGAGACTTGACTCAGACGGTAAAGCGTGTTGGACTTTGCGGAGGAGACGGAAAAGGCTTCGTTTATCCCGCACTTTTGGCAGGCTGCGATGCCTTTGTAACAGGGGATGCAGGATACAATATTGCGGGGGATACATCCGAAGAAGGTCTTGTTACGATCGAAGCGGGACATTATCACACCGAAGCTCCTGCGTGCCGTGTGCTTGCCGACCTTATCAGAGAAAAATTCGGCGTGGAAACAGAAATTTTTGATTCCTGCACTTATACCGTGGTATAAAATCCCGCGTATTATCGCATCGTACAAAATAAGATGATGATTTATCCATTTTTTGTAACAGTTTTGGGTTGAAAAATTATGCAAATTCTGTTATAATTTGAACAAATCTAAGAAATCAGGTAAGGATAATGAAAAAACAACTCTCTTCCTACGAAAAGAAATCGTGGCAGCTTGTTATTCTGTGCCTTATCGCCTATACCGTTGTATATATCGGAAAAAAGAACATCAATGTGTGTCTTCCCGGTATGATCGCTGACGGTATATGTGACAACGTGCAGGGCGGTACGATCGGAACGTGTTTCCTTGCTCTTTATGCAGCGGGACAGTTTATTAACGGATGGCTCGGCGAAAAGATCCATCCCAGATACATGATCTGCGGCGGACTTCTCCTCGCAGGTATTATGAATGTACTTATGGGTACAGCTCAGAACAGCATTATGCTTATGATAATCTGGGGTGCATGCGGATTTTTCTGCTCAATGCTTTGGCCGCCGATTATCAGAGCGGTGTCCACTTGGACAACCCCTGAAATCAGCCGTTCATCAGCCGCTACACTCGCAGTTACGATCCCTGTCGGAACAATTTTGGCAGACCTTGTATGTGCTGCAGCATTGAAGTTGTCTGGTTGGAGAGCAGCATTTGCAGCGTGCGGAATTATTCTTGTGGTAATATCGGTAGGGCTTTACATTGGTTTTATGGCTCTCAAATCTCACACCGCGGAAAAAACAGAAGTTTCTGCAGAAGATGTCCCTGAAGAAGCTGTAAAGCCTGTTGCTCATTCAGGTGTAAAGATCCTTTGTGCAGGTATCATCTTCACAGGCTTTGCTATTGTTTTTAACGGAATGATCAAAGATGGACTTGATCTTTGGATCCCTACTGTTTTGACAGAGCAATTTGTTATTGATGCAGAAGTGGCTTCCGTTATCGTCACTGTGCTTCCGATTTTTAATATTGCCGGTGTTTATTTTGCAAAGTTTATTTTCAGCAAGTTTGGTATGACCGAGCTTGGATGCTGTGCACTTATGTTTGCTATAAGTACAGTTTCCCTGGGCGTAGTTCTTGTTCTTATGAAGACTGCTGCCACAGGCTTGTTTACAGCGATCCTTGTAACTGTTCTTTTGGCGTGCTCAAGTGCTTCAATGCTTGGGGCGAACACAATGATACTTAACTTTATTCCGCTTCATTTCGCAAAGATCGGACGTGCATCCTTCATTTCCGGTACACTCAACTGCTTCTCATATGCCGCAGCGGCTGTATCGAGTATTGCGATTGGCGCAGTATCCGAAGCGTTTGAATGGACAGGCGTATTTGTTGTTTTCGTTGTTGCAGCTCTTCTCGGCCTTGTGTTCTCCTTTATCGGTAAGGGCGGACTTGCGAAGAAGAATAAAGAGCTCGACGAGCTTTAATACATAAACTAAATATAAAGACTGCAGCTGTGTTTTTCAGCGGCGGTCTTTTGTTTTTTCTCTGAATTGTTGCAGATATATAATTATTTGAAGTAAAAAGGTTGACCTCAGAGCATTTTTGGGGTATAATATATAATGATAAAATAGGCTGATAATAAATATCGATTGGATAAGCAATAAATGGTAGAAATAACAGGGGTTCTCCCACATTCAAGAGCAGAGAGGGCGGGCATACTTGCAGGTGATATTCTGCTTGAGATAAATTCACACAAAATCAATGACGTTCTCGACTACAGATTCAGACTTGCCGAAGAGAATGTTCTGCTCAAGCTTCATCGCGGTCCCGATATATTTGAAGTGAAAATTAAAAAAGGCGAGTACGACGACATTGGACTCGAATTCGGTACTCCGTTGATGGACAAAAAGCATCGCTGTGAAAACGGATGTATATTCTGCTTCATTGACCAGAATCCGAAGGGTATGAGGGATACGATCTACTTCAAGGATGACGACAGCAGACTTGCGTTCCTTCACGGAAACTATATCACGCTGACGAATCTTCACGATGAGGATATTGACCGAATAATCGAAATGCACATCTCTCCCGTCAATGTGTCTGTACATACGACGAATCCCGAGCTCCGCGTGAAGATGATGAAGAACAAGCGCTCGGGCGAGGTTCTCTCTTATCTCGGCAGACTTGCAGATGCCGGGATCACACTCAGAGGACAGATCGTTCTCTGCCGCGGTATCAATGACGGAGATGAGCTTGAGAGAACGATGCGTGACCTCTCGGCATACTATCCGAGAATGGACAGTGTATCTGTCGTTCCTGCAGGACTCACGGGACACCGAGACGGACTGTATTCCCTTGAACCGTTCACTTCAGATGAATGTGCCTCTGTGATAGCACAGGTTGAGAGATTCAATGAATCGTTTGGCGAGCGAATGTTTTTTGCATCTGACGAATTCTATGTGAACAGCGGAACGCCTCTTCCGAATGACGAATTCTATGGGGAATACACGCAGATCGAAAACGGAGTAGGACTTCTCACCTCTTTCGGACACGAGTTTGATTTTATGCTCTCAACTCTCGATGAAGAAGAGTGCTCTGTGAGCCGACACGTTTCGGTAGCAACAGGAGAAGCGTCGTATGAGTTCATTCGAGGACTTGTCAAGCAGCTTGAAGAAAAATGCCCTGAGCTGAAGTGCGATGTCCATAAGATCAAAAACAATTTCTTCGGCGGATATGTTACCGTCACAGGACTTCTCACGGGCAAAGATATGGCAGAACAGCTTGCGGGATGTGACCTTGGGGAAACTCTGTATATTTCCCGTACAACTCTGAGATCTGAAGGAGACCTCTTCCTCTGCGGAATGTCGGTTGAAGAGCTTAGTGAGAAGCTTGGAGTCGAAATAGACGTTATCGACAACGATGGCGCTGAATTTATAGAGAAGATTCTGGGACTATAAACCGGAACAGAATAACAATAAAGTGAGCAAATGCCGGATGCAGTTCGGTGTTTGCACAGGAAAGGTTTGGTGGTTAAGATGGCAAAACCAGTGATTGCGATTGTCGGACGTCCTAACGTCGGCAAGAGCACTCTTTTCAATAAACTTATCGGTGAGAGACGTGCGATCGTCGAGGACTCACCCGGAATTACACGAGACCGTATTTACGGTGAGACTGAGTGGAGAGGAAAAAATCTCGTTGTTATCGACACAGGCGGAATTGAGCCGAAAACAGACGATATCATTCTCAAAAAGATGCGTGAGCAGGCGCAGATCGCAATAGATACTGCTGATGTAATTATCTTTATGTGTGACATCAGAACAGGACTTCTTGCCGATGACCTCGATATTGCGGTTATGCTCAAAAAGAGCAGAAAGCCTGTTGTCCCCTGTATCAATAAGGCTGACAAGATTGGTGATCTCCCGCCCGAATATTACGAATTCTACGAGCTTGGATTTGATATTGATCCTATCGCGATCTCATCTCTTCACGGAAGCGGAAGCGGAGATCTTCTTGATGCCTGCCTCGAAGCTCTTGGTGATTTTGAAGATGAAGAAGAGGATGACGATATCGTATCTGTTGCCGTCATTGGTAAACCGAACGCAGGAAAATCTTCTCTTGTTAACCGAGTTCTCGGAGATGAAAGATGTATCGTTTCCGACATTCCCGGAACTACCCGCGACGCGATCGACACATACTTTGAAAACGAACACGGCAAGTACAACTTTATTGACACAGCGGGGATCCGCCGTCAGTCAAAGGTTGACGAAAAGGTTGAAAAGGTCAGTGTTCTCCGTGCTAAAATGGCAGTTGAGAGAGCGAACGTTTGTCTCATTATGGTAGACGCAAATCAGGGCGTGACAGAGCAGGACGAAAGAATTGCAGGAATCGCTCACGAAGCAGGAAAAGCGTCGATCATTTGTATCAACAAATGGGATTCGATCGATAAAGACAACTCCACCACAAACGAATTTACAAAGAAAGTTTACGATGCGCTGTCATATATGACTTACGCTCCGCTTATGTTCATCTCTGCGAAGACAGGTCAGAGAGTCGATAAGCTTTTCGAACAGATCAATTACGTCCACAATCAGACCAATATGCGAGTTTCAACAGGTATGCTCAACGACGTTCTTGCGGACGCCATAGCAAGAGTTCAGCCGCCGTCCGATAAGGGAAGACGTCTCAAGATCTACTATATGACTCAGACTCAGGTAGCACCCCCGACATTCGTGATTTTCTGCAATGACGCAGAGCTGTTCCACTTCTCATATCAGAGATATATTGAGAATTGTTTAAGAGAAACCTTTGGGTTCAAAGGTACGCCGATCAAGCTGATAATCAGACAAAAAGGAGACGACGATAATAATGCTTAATTTCTTTCTCAGATATGAGCTCGGCTTCAAGGGGCTTATAGGATACAACTTCCATAATATTCCACTTTGGATAAGCCTTTTGTTGATGCTTGTATATGTGTTCATTCCGTATCTTCTCGGAAGTATCAATACGGCAATTATCGTGTCAAAGTCAATGTATAACGACGATGTTCGCACTCACGGAAGCGGAAACGCAGGATTTACAAATATGATGCGAATATACGGAAGACGTGCTGCGATCATCACCTTTGTCGGAGATGTTCTCAAGACAGTTGTTGCAATTATGATCGGATGGTGTGTATTCGGATACCTCACGGCGTATATCGCAGGGTTCGCTTGCTTTATCGGCCATATTCTCCCCGTTTTTTACGGTTTCCGAGGTGGTAAAGGGGTTGTTTGCCTTGCAACAATGCTCATTATGCTCGACTGGAGAATTTTCCTTGTTCTTCTCGTGGTTTTCCTCGGTTCTGTTGCAACAACAAAATATATTTCATTCGGCGCGATCCTTTCGGCAATGCTCTATCCTATTCTGCTCAACAGAATGAATAACACAGGACTTGCAATGATTGAGTTTATCGCTCTCGGATGTGCGGTTTTCGTCGTTGTCAAGCATCGCGGAAACATCAAGAGAATTTTCTCCGGTACTGAAAGTAAATTCGAATTTAAGAAGAGTAAGAAAACGGACGAAATCGAAAAATAATGCAGAACGAAAAAATTACCGAATTTGCCGCGCTCATCCAAAAAAGCGTGTCGTCAAAAACACTTGTGAGTGTAACGTTCCACTCGTCATCATCCCGCGAACACCTTAAAGCTAAAGGGATAATGAAGAAGATTGGTGGGGAAGATATCCTTCAGATTGAAACTTCTTTGACCGAGGGAAGAGTTGCTCAGGAAAATATTAAAAAACCGGATATCATTCAGGCAGCCGAAAGATATCTCGATACTTATAAAAAGGCCGATCTTACTGACCGCGGCGGGACAGCATTACTTATGATCTCGAAAAAAGGTGCTGTTACGCTTCTCAAAAAGGGGAAGATCGGAGAAGGCGAAGCGCAGGCTGAAGATTCTCACGGAAATGACCGCGTGAAAAAGCGTCTTCTTACAGGAGAAGAAAAATTCCTCAAAGAGCTCGGAGTGTCAGACTCAAGCGGACGTGTTCACGACAAAAAACAGTCGAAATTCAGACAGATATCACGTTTTGCGGAGTATATCGTTGAGGCAGAGAAAAAACTCAGACGTGACGGTGAGATATATGTGTGTGATCTTTGCTGCGGAAAGAGTTACCTCAGCTTTGCCGCGTATCACGTTCTTACCGAGATCTGCGGCAGAGAAGTTAAGATGACTTGCGTAGACCTGAAGCAAAGCGTTATGGACTACTGTTCCGATATTGCTGAGAGATGCTCGATGAATGGAATGGAGTTTTTGTGTATGGATATCGGGGAGTTTGTCCCTGAGAGATCACCCGATCTTGTGATCTCGCTCCATGCGTGCGATATTGCAACAGACATCGTTCTGAATTTCGCATCAAAATACAGAGCAGACGTTATTCTCTCAACTCCGTGCTGTCATCATAGGATGAATAATGAGCTTGACTGCGCGGTACTTGATTTTATCGCTCAGAGGTCGATTTTGAAGCAGAAGCTGTGTACAGCCGCAACAGATGCACTCAGACTTATGAAGCTTGAGGCGGAAGGGTACAAAACCGATGCGACAGAGCTGATAGATCCTGAGGATACGCCCAAAAATGTGATGCTCCGCGCACACAGAATTAAGAATTTCGATCCTTCATCCGCTGACGCGATCGGTAAAAAAGAAAAGTACGATTCCACCTTCAAGTTCCTTTACGGGAAATCTCCCGCAGGAAGTGACGCAGTGATCGTACCATCAAAAAATTGACAAAAAATTCTATAAAGAAAGAATAAATACAATGGAAACAAAAGAACTTCTTTATCAAATCAGCCGTACAGACATCACGGCAAAGGAAAGACTTGACGCTCTCAGACTTATTAGGGAAAAGGTAGACAACGGTGAGATCGAGACACCTGAGCGTGGTGTTTTTGTGAACAATCACATCCACACCTCATATTCATTCTCTCCCTACACACCTACATCCGCTGTTTTCTATGCCTGGAAGGCCGGACTCAGAACTGCGGGAATTATGGACCACGACAGCGTAGGCGGTCTCAGAGAGTTTATTGAAGCCGGTGAGATCATGGGAATGCCCACGACCTGCGGCGTTGAGTGCAGAGTGAATGTAGAGGGAACATCCCTTGTAGGAAAGAAGATCAACAATCCCGACCAGAAATCCTGTGCATATCTTGCAATGCACGGTATTCCTCACCAGAATATTGAGAAGATTGAAGCAGTTCTCGCTCCTCTCCGCGAAAAGAGAAACGAAAGAAACCGCATAATGTGTGCAAAGATCAACGAGATCACCGCTGACGCAGGTATCGTTCTTGATTTTGATAAGGATGTTTATCCTCTTTCAATGGCTCACGAAGGCGGAAGTGTTACTGAACGTCACGTTTGCTGCGGTCTGACAAAGAAGATCACAGCCGCTTATCCCGATAGAGAAAAAGCTTGTGATTTCATTGAAAAGCTCACAGGCGTAAAGCTTGGAGATAAGACACGCGAAAAACTCATTACAGCTCCCGATAATTTCTATGAATACGATATTCTCGGTGTTCTCAAGGGTCATCTCGTTGGAAAATTCTACGTTGACGCAACAGATGAGTGCATGAACATCCGTGAGTTCACCGCACTTGCAAAGGAAATGGGCGCGATCTCTGCATACGCTTACCTCGGTGACGTAGGAGAATCTCCCACAGGCGACAAGAAGGCGCAGAAGTTTGAAGACGATTACATCGAAGAGCTCTTTGATGTTCTCCGTGACTGCGGATTCTCCGCGGTTACATATATGCCGTCAAGAAATACAAAGGAACAGCTCAGACGTGTTATGGATCTCTGCCACGAAAGAGGACTTTACGAGATCTCAGGCGAGGATATCAACTCCCCGAGACAGTCTTTCATCTGCCCCGCACTCGCGGATGAAGCATATTCTCACCTCAGAGTTGCAACATACGCACTGATCGGTCACGAGAAAGCGGCAAGCGAATGCAAGTGCAAGTCGATGTTCTCCGATGAAACAAAAGCGGCGCATCCCACGCTCGAAGAGAGAGTTGAGATCTACTCAAAGCTCGGCGGTTACGAAGCGTAATCAAAAATCATAATCAAAATATAAAAAGGACAGGTAACGATACTATGAGCACAGAAATCCTTGTAGAATTTTCAAACAGATACGGTAAGAATTCCGCTTTTGTTCTCGCTGGCGGCGGAAACACATCATATAAAACAGATGATATCATTTACATAAAGGGAAGCGGAACATCCCTTGCAACCATCACCGAGGATGGATTTGTAAAAATGGACAGAGCAAAGCTCGCGGCAATCTGGGAGAAAAATTACTCCGCAGATTCCGCTGAGAGAGAAGCGGCAGTTCTCGCTGATATGATGTCAGCTAAGCTCCCCGGTGAAGAAGTAAAAAGACCGTCCGTTGAGACTCTTCTCCACGATCTTTTTGCACAGAAATACGTTCTCCACGTTCATCCTGCACGCGTAAATGCTCTCACTTGCTCAGCTAAGGGTAAGGATGCAATGGTTGAGCTTTTCCCCGACGCAGTTTGGGTAGATGAGTGTGAACCCGGCTACATCCTCGCTGCAAAGTGCAGAGAAAAAATGGCTGAATATTCCGCAAATAACGGAAAAGCAGCAGAGCTTGTATTCCTTCAGAATCACGGCGTTTTCTTTGCCGCTGACGACAAGGATTCACTTGACGCACTCGTTGCAGGCGTAATGTCTAAGCTTGACGAAATGATCAAGGTTGAACCTGATTTCACACCCTGCGAAGCAGACGAAACAACAGCCGCAAAGATCGCTCCTGTTCTTCGTATGTGCTATGACGAAGAGGGAATGTCTGCAGTTATGTTTACAGCAAACAAGACAGTTATGCAGTTCGCTGAATCTGCTGAAGCGTTTGCGGTACTCCGCGAACCTCTCTCTCCTGACCACATCGTTTACTGCAAGGCAGAGCCTCTCTTCATTGAAGATTTCACGACTGAAGGAATAAAAGCGGCTTGGAATGAGCTCGTATCCCGCCGTGGATTCAAGCCCAAGGTAGTATTCGCAAAGGGTATCGGTATGTTCACCATTGGTGCAAACCTCAAGGAAGCTAAGACTGCAGCATCGGTTTGGACAGATTGTATGACCATTACAACTCTCGCTGAGAACTTCGGCGGAGTACGCCATATGGCTCCCGCAATGGTAGATTTTATCGTGAATTGGGAAGTTGAAAGCTATCGCGCAAAGGTAAGCCTTGCAGCAGGATCACAAAAGAAGCTCGGCGGAAAGATCGCTCTCGTTACAGGAAGCGCGCAGGGATTTGGCGAAGGTATCGCACGTTACCTCGCATCCGAAGGCGCGGCTGTGGTTATTGCCGATATGAATATCGCAGGTGCTGAAAAGACGGCTGCCGCAATCGCTGAAGAATACGGTACTCCCACGATCGCCGTTGGTGCAAACGTTTCTGATGAAGACAGTGTTCGCGTTATGATCGAGAAGACAGTTCTTGCGTTCGGCGGACTTGACGTGTTCGTAAACAACGCAGGTATCGTTCGTGCGGGCTCTCTTGAAGAAATGACAAAGGCTAACTTCGAGCTCGTTACCGCCGTAAACTATACCGCATACTTCCTCTGCACAAAGTATGCCTCTGCTGTTATGAAGATTCAGAGAGAAGCATCTCCTGAATATATGGCAGATATTGTTGAGATCAACTCCAAGTCGGGTCTTTCCGGATCAAATAAGAACTTCGCCTACGCAGGAAGTAAGTTCGGCGGAATCGGTCTTACACAGTCGTTTGCCCTTGAGCTTGCACCTTACGGAATCAAAGTAAATGCAGTATGCCCCGGCAATCTTCTCGACGGTCCGCTGTGGTCTGACCCCGAAAAGGGACTCTTCGTCCAGTACCTCAAAGCAGGTAAAGTTCCCGGAGCTAAGACAGTAGCTGACGTCAGAAAATTCTATGAATCAAAGGTTCCGCTCGGACGCGGATGCAGAACAGATGACGTTGCTCGTGCTGTTGTTTACATCATTGAACAGAAGTATGAAACAGGTCAGGCGATCCCCGTAACAGGCGGACAGGAAATGCTCAAGTAATCTTGAAGAAAAAACAAAACCATCGCAGATTTTTTGATCTGTGATGGTTTTTTTACTACGTTATGGGGTTAATAACAAAAAGTACGTCAGAATCCGACACGCTGTGAATATGTGACTTTTTTGAGCCTCGTTATCGCATAGAACAAGGACTGATTTGTGGTCAACCCTTGTTTACCCATAAAAAGCACACAATAACCATTTACCAAGTGATTTTTATTCAATTTTCTCAAATCTATCTGCCGGGAGAGCATAATCACCTGGTTCATCCATTTTTTCAATATGGAAAGCATATATTTTCCCGCTTTGATTATCCTTTGGCAAATACGCTTCGTATATCTTGCCTTTTTCAAAGAAGATTGACTTTTTTTCTGATATATACCTTACCTTAAATGTTTTCATATTACAAGTTATGTATAGACCCCACTCTGTCAGATCAATACATATGTGCCCGTTCGGTAGAAGCGTATGTATTCTCCTGGCAGGCTTCATTCCACCAATGATGCGCACCGAGTCCCAGTGCTGCAGATATATCGTAAGCCGTGTTACTCAGGGCATATCTTACTACCTCAGCAGATTCTTCATCACGCGAGCTCTTTGCGACTACAGCGTATTTGATATAGTCTTCCAAAATGTAGTCATACGAATATGTTGCGAGTGCGTTCAGAATGGTAGAAATCGTCTCAATATCCTTTGATGAATTATCAGTAAGAATTGCTATTCCTGTGGGATTCCTGAGGTGGACCTTCGCATTCATATTCTCTTCGATTGTCGGCCATAAGATGATTGAGTATGGATCATCGTTGTCGCGGAGTTTACGGAACTGGCCGAGATATTCGCTGAGGAAAGTGAGTTTTCCGGCTTTGAAAATTGGGTGAGCAGGATCTCCGACAGTGTTGTTGTTGTTCCAGGGAGATTCATTCCAAAGAAGTCTTGTGGCATCTCCGATCTTCATAACCTTTTCGTCGGTGAAATTGAGTCGGTAGTAGTTCTTTTCGTTGTCCCACTTGATGAAGTTGTATCCCGACGCAAAAACAAGTGTCGCATATCTGAGCGTATGACCTGCAAGCCCGATTATATCAATGCCTTTCCTGTATTTGCCGTCGTTATTGTAGTCTGTGGCAGTTTTTTCCGTCATACTCTGCAGAGCATCAATTGTCCACTTTCCCTCTTTCCAGAGCTCGTACGGAGATGTTCTGATGTTTTTGTTCTCGAGGATCTGACCGTTATAGAAAAGGACTGCACCAGATTCATAGTGGCTGAAGGAAATTGCTGAGAACAAAAGATACATTCTGTTGTTGACCGTAAGATTATCCTTTGCTCCTTTGTCCCACCATGGATCTTCGAGATTGATATTCAGATTGTAAATATTATAGAAATAGTTTGCATCAATGAACGTGGATGATGAATCAACGTAGGTGTAAACTGCGGAGTAATCGTGTGTTCCTGCCGTGACACTTCTTTTTATAGTGTCAAGCAAATCATCGTTTACAGAACCGGTTATATTGAACTTTACATTAAACGCAGACCCAACATTGAGATATCTTGCGTACATTTTATCAAAGAAGTCGTCACCGGTGTAGTCATCAACATAAATGAATTCGACATTCCCTACAGTGTCTATATCTTCAGCACTCATAGCACCGCCGAAGCAGTTGAATGTATAGCCGCCAAGGTTCTGTTTTTCTAAAAGTTCGTAGTTGCTTTCTGTTTCTTCTTTTTCTTTTTGGAGGTCGGATTCAACGGGATCTGTTTCCGATTCGGTATTTTCAGAAACGTCAGAGCATCCCACAAAAGAAGGAAGGAACATAAGAACAGCCAAAAAAAGTGCGAGTATTTTGGATTTCATTTAAGATCCCTTTTTTTGTAATTAAATGTTGATTTTACAGTAGAATGATTGATTTGCAGTATGTTTAATTCGTTTTTGACCTCCTGCTTGCGATCTCATAAAGAGTGGAAACAAATTTTTCCGCATCTTCACTGAGAGCAACATCGGCACGTGTGATCAAGACGATAGAGTATATATCGCTTGACGAGAGCTTTACGGATATAACGTTTCCGCTGTTGTTGAGCTCTGACGACATTATTCCTGTCCCGATCGTGTAGCTGTTGGTACTAAGGAGAAGATTCATAAGAGTAGCGCGGTCACTTATGCGAATCTGTTTCTTTGAATGGTTATTTTCAGCGAGCTCCTCGGAAAATTCGATAGGTCCCGTATCACCCTGGTCGTATGTTATATACGGATAATCGGAAAGTTCATCAAGAGACAGGCTTTCTCGTGAGGCGAGAGGGTGATGCTTTCCTAGGAAAACATACGGTGAGGTCTCAAGAATCGGCTTTGATGAGAGACCGTTTCTTTTGAGGTATCTCTCCATATATCCGCCGCTTGGTGCTTTGAGATAAGCGAGAACTCCGATGTCGGAGCTGAGATTTTTAACATCATCAATAACCTCAGACGTTTTGCCCTCTTTGAGAGAGAGGTTATAGTCCGAATGAATGTTGTTCATAAACGAAACAAACGCTTCAGCGATAAAGTCATAGTGCTGTGAAGTGATAGCAAAATTGCGTACACTTTTTTTGTCATCGCTGTCATATCTGTTTGTGATCACCTCATACTGCGCGAGGAGCTGACGTGCGTATCTGATAAATTCCGATCCGTCACGAGTAATCCTAACACCTTTGTTTGAACGGTCAAATATGCGGATACTGAACTCTTCCTCAAGCTCACGAACTGCGGAAGAGAGACTCGCCTGCGATACAAGAAGTGACTTTGCAGCCTCATTCATTGAGCCGTATCTGGCAATTGCGAGAATATACTTACATTGCTGAATTGTCATAAAACGTCCCCCGAAATATAGTTGTCTGATAATATGATATCACATTATTCGAAATATGTAAATAGTAAAAAATGATAATCAGCAAAAGTTTTTTCTTATATAGCTTTTTGCCGCAAAGAAAAAACTGCCGAAAAGCTCGGCAGTTTTGAATATTCTGTGTTTTTTGATCGATCAGATGTTGAATCCTGCATAGTCAAGAAGTCTCTTTTCTGCTGCGGGGCACCAAAGTCCGCCGGCATCCTTACAGATCTTGTCGAGGTCAGAGAAGAGCTCTCCAAGTGCAGTGCCGCTGTTTTCTTCAGCAGCCTTTGAAAATTCATCAATAGCGGTGAGAGGAAGCTCAACGTGAGTATAGATGAGCTTTTTTGCGCCCTTGATCTTGGGAAGATTGATAGTGGTTTCAGCATAAGCATTGAGACCGCCGATATGTGTAACCATTGCGGAAGGATTGATGAGGTATTTTTCCATAAGAGCGATAGATTCGCGCATATCGTCTGTGTTACCGCCCGATGTGCCTACGATGTGAGTTGAACCGTAGTGTACATTATAGAAGTTGAACATTGCGGAGAACTCTGTGTTGGAAGGACCTGCGAAGAAGTTCAGACATCCATCACGGCTGAGAAGAGCGTCACCCATTTCAACAACAGGCTTAACGGGAGCGTATACGAATACATCGTTGTATCCTTCGCCGCCTGTGATATCACGGAGATATTCGGTGGGATTTTCGATAATGCCTGTGTTTACATAGCGGAGATCAACGCCGAATTTCTTTGCATCCTCAGGGCTGATGAGCTCTGCTGCTCTCTTGAGTCTTGCATCATCAAGGTCTGTTACAACGAGGAGCTTCGGAGGATTTCCGCCGTGAACTGCGTAGTCGATGCAGCCGAGGCCCATAGGACCTGCACCTGCGAGGATGATCATATTTCCTCCGGGAACAGTACCCATTTCGTGAGTATATACACCGGGTTTTGTGTGATAATTTGCGTGGAATCCGCCTACGATACAAGACATAGGTTCAGCAAGGCTTCCGTAGAAATATGCGTCACCGTCGAAGGGAAGGAGGCAGTCCATGATAAGTGTTTCCTCAGGAATGATAACGTACTGGGCAGCACCGCCGCAGTATGTATAAGAATAGCCGGGAGCGCAGAGAGAGCCTTTGTAGTTGTGAGCAGGCTGGATAACGAACTTTTCGCCGGCCTTGAACTTGTCAGCCCATTTTGCACCGACTTTAACGATCTTGCCGCAGAATTCGTGACCGATAATAATGGGATTCTCAGCTACATCGTCGGGAACTCTCTTGTGAGCCGCACCCTGAGAAGCCGCCTTGTATGAAGACATACAAATGCTGTCCGAAACAACACACGCGAGAATTTCGGTATCTTTGATTTCGGGAAGCTCGAATTCGTCGAGACGTAAATCGTTTTCACCGTACAGTCTGACTGCTTTTGTTTTCATTATGATTACTCCTTTAATTGTGGATAATTATTATTTGAAGTTTCTGGGATCGATAAATCCGATCTTGCGGCGAACCTTTGACATTGTTCTTGCGGCGTCACGCGCTGCAGCTTCAGCACCGGTCTTCATTACTGATTCAAGATAAGCCTTGTCAGCGGAAAGTCGGTTGAATTCTGCTTGAACAGGAGCGAGCGCATCGGCGCAGGTCTCACCTACTGCGAGCTTGAAGTCTCCGTATCCTTTTCCTTCGAATTCATGCTCGATCTCGTCCATTGTTTTGCCTGTGAATGCACTGTAGATAGACATAAGATTCATAATGCCATCTTTGCCTTCTTCGTACTTGATCTCACTTCCTGAGTCGGTAACGGCTCTCTTGAACTTGCGAATGATAGCATCCTTCGGATCGAGGATTCTGACAACAGCGTTTTCATTTTCGTCAGATTTTGACATCTTCTTTGTGGGATCGGCGAGAGACATAATTTTTGCAGTAGTCTTGGGAATATACGGCTCGGGAACAACGAAAGTATCTCCGTAAACCTGATTGAATCTTGCTGCAATGTCTCGTGCAAGCTCAAGGTGCTGCTTCTGGTCAGCTCCGACGGGAACCATATCTGTCTGATACAGAAGAATATCTGCAGCCATAAGAGCAGGATATGTGAAAAGACCTGCGTTGATGTTGTCTGCATTTTTTGCGGACTTGTCCTTGAACTGAGTCATTCTGGAAAGCTCACCGAACATTGTGTAGCAGTCGAGGATCCAACCGAGCTCCGCGTGTGCGGAAACGTGGCTCTGTACGAAGAGGGTGTTCTTTTCGGGATCAAGACCGCAGGCAATGTAAAGAGCCAAGGTCTCATAGGTGCGGCGGCGCAATTCGGCAGGCACCTGGCGGAGCGTGATGGCATGAAGGTCCACAACGCAGTAAAAGCAATGATACTCATCAGAAAAGGCCGAAAAATTCTTGATTGCGCCGAGATAGTTACCGATGGTCAGATTGCCCGAGGGCTGTACGCCGGAAAATACGATTTTCTTATCGCCTAACATGTGTGAAATTCTCCTAAAACGTGATGATCTTTCAAAAAATCAGAGAGGCAGAACGCTCTCGGAAAGGATGCGCACGCCGCGCTCGATCTGCTCGTCGCTCGGGGTTGCGTAAGTGATGCGGAAGCTCTTATAGCAGGTATTGTTACCGGGCGAAAAGACTTGTCCCGGCACAACGGCAACCTTGCGCGCCAGAGCCGTACGTAAAAAGACGTCGGGATCGGTATCGTTCAGAATGGTGCAGAAAACGAAAAGTCCGCCCTCGGGATTGGTATAGCTGACAGCGCCCTTCGGCATATAACGGCCGAGTGCCGCCT
>SVUC01000139.1 GCA_015063455.1 Oscillospiraceae bacterium | reverse complement strand
CGTCCGCGGGCGAAATAGTAGATACCCTCAAGAATATTCGATTTTCCCTGTGCGTTCATTCCCCACAGCACGTTGATGCCGGGTCTCATATCTATCGTACATTCGGAGATATTGCGCCAGTCACGATAGTTTACTCGGGATACATACATTTCACTACGCTGCCTTTTTTATTTTGTGATTTTTATTCTTCGTCGTCTCCGAGATCGAGAAGGCGGATGTCGAGTTCTTCGTTGTCTTCGTCGTCGAAATCGGGCTCTTCGCGTTCCATATCGGGAGCAGAGCCTTTTTCCTTGATCTTAGCTTCGAGCTCAGCTTCAAGTGCGGGATCGTTTTCGATTGCAACTCTCGCGTTGTCGCGTCCCTGTGCGAGACGGTTTCCTTCGTAGGAGAACCAAGATCCGCTTTTTTCGATGATTCCGAGCTCTGTTGCCATATCAACGATCTCACTTGCCTTAGAGATGCCTGTGCCGTAGAGAATGTCGAATTCCGCTGTTTTGAAGGGCGGTGCGACCTTGTTCTTTACGACCTTACACTTTACACGGTTACCGATAACATCGGAGCCGTCCTTGATGCTTTCGGATTTGCGGATCTCAATTCTTACAGAAGCGTAGAATTTGAGTGCACGGCCGCCCGTGGTAGTCTCGGGATTTCCGTAGACGATACCGACTTTTTCGCGGAGCTGGTTGATGAAGATAACTATACAGTTTGTTTTTGAGATGGTGCCCGAGAGCTTTCTGAGCGCCTGAGACATAAGACGTGCCTGAAGTCCGACGTGGGATGCGCCCATATCGCCGTCGATCTCCTGCTGAGGAACGAGTGCGGCAACGGAGTCGATTACCACGATGTCGATAGCGCCCGAGCGAACGAGAGCTTCACAGATCTCAAGAGCCTGCTCACCTGAGTCGGGCTGAGAAACGAGAAGATTGTCGATATCTACGCCGAGATTTTTTGCGTAAACGGGATCGAGTGCGTGTTCTGCATCTATGAATGCTGCCTCTCCGCCTGCCTTTTGAACTTCAGCGATAGCGTGGAGAGTGAGAGTTGTTTTACCTGATGATTCGGGGCCGTACACTTCGATGATACGTCCGCGGGGGATACCGCCGATTCCGAGCGCCATGTCGAGAGAGATAGAGCCTGTGGATACGGCTGAGACGTTCATTGCGGGATTTTCTCCCATTTTAATGATAGTGCCTTTTCCGAAGCTTTTTTCGATCTGGCTGATTGCAGTATCAAGAGCTTTTTTCTTTTCCTCGGGGGTACGGTCTGCGAGATCAACTGTCTGTTTCTTTGAACTTGCTTTTGCTGCCATCTTAACTGTTATTCCTTTCGGTATGTATCGTAATTTTTTTATTATCTATGACAATTGCGAACATATTTTCGCATCTTTATTATATAACAAATACGCGGATTTATCAATAGATAGGAAGAAAATTAACAAAGTGTTCTTTTGAGACGAGGGTATATGTAGGGACCGGCGTCCCCGACGGTCCGAAGTCGTGCACTTTACGGCGAACGGCAGAGGAAAATTCGCTTGACATATCACGGACATATTGGTATAATAAATCCATAAACGAAACTCAGACGGAGAATTTTTATGGAAAGAATAGCAAGCTTCAATGTTGATCACAATCTGCTCGATCCGGGAATATATGTGTCCCGCCGCGACGGTGACATCACGACCTACGATCTTCGCACTCGCAAGCCGAATGCGGGTGATTATATGGACAACATTACGATGCACACGGTTGAGCATATGTTTGCGACGTACATCCGCAATTCAGAGATCAGCGACAAGGTCATTTACTTCGGACCTATGGGATGCAGGACGGGATTTTATCTCCTCATTCGCGGAGAAGATGACGGACGTGTTCTCCGAGTCGTATTTGAAGTGCTTGAGAAAATAATCGCACACGACGGGGAAGTTTTCGGAGCGAGTGCGGTTGAGTGCGGTAACTACCGTGAGCTTGACCTCGCCTCAGCGAAGCGCGAATGCGAGAAATACCTCGCCGTACTCCGCGGACGCGTGAACGATTTTATCTATCGCACATAAAAAACAAAACCACCAGTGAAACCGGTGATTTGCACAAGCTCTGGAAGGTCATAGGTGGAATCGCGCCTCAAGACGTACTGAAATAGTCCGCCAATTGAATATTATGCACTAAAAGCGAAAATTAGGTTAACATAGCCTTCCTCCGGGAGGAAGGGGGACCGCTTGCGGTGGAAGAAGCCTGCGAAACTTAAAATTTTGCTATATTTTGCCGTTCACGCACTCTCCCTCAGCCGCCTGCGGTGACAGCTCCCTCCCGGAGGGAGCCTTAAAGCTAAAGCGTTCTTCCACATCCAAAAATCAAAAACGCAGTTTGTAGAAAAATCTACAGACTGCGTTTTCTTGTTTTGTTTTTGTTTTACTTACTCGCCGACATTATAAACGGGAAGGGTTACGTCGGGATATTCTGTGCGGTATTTTTCAGCAACTTTTTCGTACAGGTCGTCAAATGTGTCCTTATCACATTCGTACAGAACTATAAGCTCACCGATCGTGTACTGAGATGCGTCGACTTCACTCTCAGACAATGTGAATCGGCTTGGATCAAGGGCTGAAAGTGCGTTTCTTAGCTCATCCTCGAACATTGCGATCACGGTGGCATCTGAACTGTCATCGGAGTTCATTTCGGGTTTTTCTTTGACAGCCTCGTGCTCTGGGGCGTTATTTGTGTTTCCGTCGCATACTGTGAATGGATTAGATGAGTTGCTGGCGGAATCACTCGGTGCGGCATCTGCCTCCGGCTTATACGGATCACCGCTGTTGTCGGATGCGGAATAGTAGAGATCTTCATCGCTGACCTCAAGATCCATGTCGAGAGCAGGGCCGAGGATTTCTGCTTCATCTTTAGCGATGTCTTTACTTGTGAGTGCAGGGAGTATCTTGATACCGGCAAGGCACACGATCACTGCACAGGCTGCGAGTGAAGCGTATCTCACAAATACCTTTTTTAATTTTGCTCTCTTTCTTTCGGCAGAAGAATCATTTGATGTAGTAGATATCGTTCCGAGAATTTTTGTGTTTCTTCTTTCATCGGAGATCTTATCCATTACCGAACTTTTGATGTCGGTTTTGGGCGCGGGATAAGCGGAACGGATGACACTGAGGTATATTTCAAGCTCCTCGTCTGTCATATTGTCGATGTTGTCATGATTCTCCTGCGGCATTATATTGTCTAAGTCATTCATAGAAATAATTAAATGCCGTAAGACATTTCCTTTCGGGTTGTTTTTTCGGTGTTTTTATACTGCAGTTCAATAAATGTTACTGCAATATTAAATATTTTTTACTTTTCTGTCTATTAGACGTTATTAAAACAGAAAAAGTTCCTTGTGAGATTCAAAAAATATTGTACTTTTTCAAAATTGCTTTGAGATTTGCACGTCCGCGGTTGAGACGCGACTTTACAGTGCCGAGTTCAAGGCTTAACTTTGCGGCGATCTCGTGATACGGAAGCTCGCTGAGATCCCGCATAATGACGACAACTCTCTGATCCTCGGGCAGCTCCTCAATTGCGCGTCGGACAGTGAGGATGAGTTCTTTTTTCTCAAGAGAAGCCTCGGGTACTTCGTCTCCAGATGTGACCGGCACATCCCATTCGGCTGACTCGTCGTCATCGGTATCATCGGGACGAGTGAGAGAAACTGTTCCTTTGCGTATCGAAGAACGTATACTGTCGCGGGCGGTATTTACGGTTATTCTGAACAGCCATGTTGAGAATGTACAGTCTCCGCGGAACGAGCTGATCGAGCGCCATGCTTTTATGAATGAATCCTGTGCGATGTCGTCGGCAGAGTCGATCGGATATCCTGCAGATGAGAGGACACGGCACGCTGTATTATATACAAATTTTTCGTAGAAGCCGACAAGCGAAGAAAACGCAGTGTCGTCACCGTTCTTTGCAGCCTCTATGAGTGCGAAAATCTCATTTTCGCTGCTGTCGTACATGGGGACGGACAAATTATTCTCGTTCGCGCTGTCGGATACTGTGGAAATATCCAAAAACATTTATATTTACTTCCATTCTGTGGAATTCACATTATACTTTAATATATAAAATAATTATATCACACAGTCGGGGTGACTGTCAATCTTAAATATTCTTAAATAATTTAGTTGAATAAATGAACAAGGGGTTAAGAGGGGCACTTTTGTAAGTGCATCAAATTACGATTTGTTTTAATTCGTTAGGATTTAGGGAAGCAATTTGCCTGAGCAAATTGCAATTAATTTTTTGTGTCCTACGCGGACGGCGCATAAGGACCTTGGCGGCAGGTCCTTATGAATCCAGCCGCTTAAGGAGGGGGTCGTGTTAATTCACTGAAAGTGAATC
>SVUC01000009.1 GCA_015063455.1 Oscillospiraceae bacterium | reverse complement strand
CATGGGGTATTCGATTGTGGGATGCTCTGGTTCGCGCCTTGCTCGGAGTTCCCAGTTCGTAGCCGGGCACTCTATCCGCTGAGCTAAGGGCGCATATTTAATTTTCTCGTGCCTGTATATGATACCACAATCATTCGCAGTTGTCAAGAGTTTTTGGGGATTTTTTTGCTGTTTTTTTTGATTTGTGAAATTTGAGTGAAAATCTAATAACTTTTTGCTGAATTTATAAAAATTGATTGAAATTTCACGAATAGTATGATATAATAATTCGGTGATTGTATATCGGATGCTATTATGTTGATAATTTGCGTCTGATGACGTACAAAAATATGCATATTGCGAAAGGAGTTTATCCAAAATGGGTAAATCAAAAGTAAAATCAATACTTACTACGATTTGTGTTGTTCTCGCGGTTCTTCTTGTGGTCGGTCTTTCCCTTTACAAATCTTTCGACCAACGGAACACTTCTCCGTGCAAGAACAGCGGCTGAAACAGAAGACTTCAAGGTTGACGGTGCTATGATGTCTTACTTCTTCAATGTAAACTATCAGAATTACTACAGCTACCTCGGTTACCTTGGCGTTGACACATCAGCTTCTCTCAAGACTCAGAAGTGTACCTTCCTCTCTGACGGCGGTACATGGTTCGACTACTTCATGGACATTGCAAAGAACAATGTTGACCAGGTTCTCGCATTCTCTCAGGCTGCTCACGATTCAGGTATGAAGCTTGAAGATGAGGATTACGAAAGCATTGATGCAACAATGAAGTCTCTTGAAGATTCTGCTAAGCAGGCAGGATACGGCGTTGACCAGTATGTTGCTCTTTCTGTAGGCGCAGGTATCAAGGCTAAGGACGTTCGCAACTGTCTCGAGCTCTCCACACTTGCTACAAAGTATGTTAACGATTACGTAAGCAAGCTCGAATACACAGAAGAAGATCTCGAAGCTTACTACGCAGAGCACAAGGATGAATTTGAGGGTGTAGACTACCTTGTATTCTCAGTTGCATCTGCTGACTTCATGGAAAAGGATACAGACGGTAAACCTGTTGGTGATACAACAGAAGCTAACGCATCCGCTAAGGCTTATGCAGACCGTCTCGAAGCTGCTGCTTCCGAAGAAGAATTCCTCAACATTATCCGTGAATATACAACAGATGTTCTCAAAGAGGAAGATGCAGAAAAATATGCAGGCTCTGCTCACAGCATTCACGTTGTAAAGGCAAGTATGGGAGATGTTGCTGAATGGGCATTCTCCGCAAATGCAGGCGATACACATACAGAGGCTGAAGATGACGGTACAGAATACACTGTATACTATCTCACAGCTCCTTCCTACAGAGACGAAACAGTAACAAGAAACGTTCGTCATATTCTCTTCTCTTCCGACACTTACAAGGACAGCACAAAGGTTGAAGAAGTTTATGCTGAACTCGAAGCTGCAGGCTTCAGCGATGAAAAGTTTGCTGAATTCGTTCTCAAGTACAGCGAAGATACTGGTTCTATTGAAACTGAAGGTAAGTATGAAGACGTAGCTCGTGGTGAGACAACAAACGAATTCAACGCATGGCTCTTTGACGAAAGCCGTGTTGAAGGCGATACAGACATCGTTGAATCTGCATCATTCGGCTGGCACATCATGCAGTACCTCGGCGAAGGCACAAAGGAATCCTGGATGGTAGGCGCTAAGAGCTCTCTCATCGATTCTGATTACGCTGCTCATCTCGAAGAGTATGCTGAAAAGATCACATACAACGAAAAGGTTCTTAACTCTATTAACGCATAAGTAAAATGAAATACGAAAAGGGGATTTTCGTTACGCGAAGGTCTCCTTTTTTGTGTTTTTATCACCCGATATAAATGTTAACAATTTTTATGATGAACAATGTCTTCAAAAAATGTATAATATAAAATTAGTGTACAATATTGATTTGGATTGGAAGAGTTGTATGAGTACTATAGTGAAATATCTCAGCGTGTTTTTTATTTCAATGCTTCCTGTATTTGAATTGCGAGGAGCTGTTCCGTGGGGAGTTGCAAACGATCTTCCCTTGACGGCGGTTCTTGTGATAAGTATTGTCGGTAATATGGTTCCTGTTCCGTTTATTATACTTTTTATCAGACAGATATTTTCGTGGATGAAGAAAAAAAGCAGTTGGCTCAGAAGTATTGCAGAAAAGCTCGAGAAAAAAGGTCACGAAAAGGGCGGGGTGCTTGTTAAGTATGAGACGCTTGGACTCTTTATTCTTGTTGCGATCCCGCTTCCGGGAACAGGTGCTTGGACAGGCGCGCTTGTCGCAGCATTGTTTGATTTGAGAATGAAAAACGCACTTCCTGCGATTTTTTTAGGAGTGGTTGCTGCGGGGATTATTATGACGCTGCTCAGTTATGGGATAGATGCACTCATATAATTTTGCCGAAACCGAAAAAGTTGGCACACAGCTATTGACAAATCACGGAACTTGTGATATAATACTATGGCAATCGGGGTGTGGCTCAGTCCGGTAGAGTGCTTGGTTCGGGACCAAGAGGCCGCTGGTTCGAATCCAGTCACTCCGATAAAAAACTCAGATACCCATTGGGGTATCTGAGTTTTTTTCATTGGAGCGAATGACCAGAGAATCGGCGTGCAAGTTTCAGACTGACTTGGTGTAAAATAATTCTTTACAAACTCCCCGAGACGTGCTATAATAAAGCAAAGAAGGCGGTGAGGATATGCATAAGAAGAAAAATATAATTGCTGCCATTTTTCTGGTGCTGATCGCTTTAACCGTGATCTTTACTGTTGTGTCAGCAGTAAAATCTTATCAATACGATATGGATCCCGCTAATGGCGTGGATATTTTTGAAGGCCTGGGTGCTGTTCTTACTATGATGGTTGGAGGATTTGTAGTTCTTTATGAGCTGGATTTGTTCTATACCGTTTATTATTTCTTTGTCAAACCCAAAACCGTGGCAAAATCAATTCTGAATATTCTTTCCAACCTGAGCTTGTTGCTTGTGTTTTTTGGTAAGTATTATAAAAACATTTTTGGGGAAGATGTCATAGCCCCTCTTATTGTGCTTTTTACATACGTTGTCTTTAGACTTGTATATATCGTTGTTTCAAAACGAGATTTAGCACGATAACAATAAGGCATTTGTCGCCAACACGCTTCGGTTTCACAGAGCCGAATTGCAAAAACGTATCCCCAAGCAACCATTTTTATATAAAAATTTTTACACAACAGGAGAGACATTCTATGAAAAAACTTTTGTGCATGATCCTTGCTTTTTTGATGGCACTCAGCCTTGTTGCCTGCGGCGGCAGTGGTGATCCCGCAGATCCCGACAATGATAAGAGCGAAAACAACCAAAAAGACGATAACAAAGGCGAGGATAAGCCTGTGGTTGATCCCGTGACCGGTGAAATCACACTCGACGAACCTTTTGTTCTTGTTCAGGTAGTCTCACAACACAGTGAATATACACAGTACTTCTATGATGAAAGTGGCCGCATAACTAAAGAAGTTATCACTGACGGTAAAAACGGACCGGTTATTGATGAGCTTGTCTATAATTATTCGGAAGAGGCAGACGGAACACTTGTTGTTGGATATGCAGGTCTTGGAATAGGTAACGGCGAAATTAAAAAGTTCAATTCAGACGGTTATTGCATTGAAGTAAAAAATTACTCCACAACCCGTGCTGAGACACCCGAGGAAATCCTTGATGAGTCTCACTATATGTACGGATACCGTTTTGAGTATGATTCAGAAAACCGTCTCAGCAAAGTTGTAACTCTTTCCGACGACGGTACTGATGCCGGATGGACAGAAATTGCTTACAACGAAAACGGTGATCTTGCTTCCAGAGTAAGTTATCGGAAAGATGGTTCATTCAATTACGGAGACTATTTTGAATATGACCAAAATGGAGATGCATTAAAACGTACAAGAAAAGGTTCTAATGAATATACTGTTGACTATACATGGGAATTAAGCACCGGAGATAATGGAGTATCTCAGAGAAAAGTAAAAGGCGGAGACTTTATTCTTAACTATCACTATGATGAAAACGGCAACTTTGAATCGCTTCAAGTTTCTGACGACTACGGTGTCATCAAAGGTAAGCTTTTGCCCAAGGATTCCGCTTTACTCGAAAACAATTTGTGGAGAACAATGACATTTATGCCGCTCTCTGTGGCTCTTGCAAAGCAGAATTCTGCTGAATAATCTTGTACTCAATGAAAGTAAAAAGCCGATATGGATTTTTCCGTATCGGCTGTTTTGTATTTTACTGCTTTGGGTAACGAGTGGGTACGTTCTCACTAATTATACAAAGAGTCTCAGCTAAGCTGGCGCGGGGCATATTTTCCTTCCTGAATGATCTCACATCCGAGGAATACCTCGCCCTCACCGATCGCATATTGAACCTTGTGCGACGGAATAATGCGGTGACGATCGGCAAACAGCTGCACGATAACATAAGTTATTCCGTCTTCCTCGCGTATATCAAGGAATTTGTGAACCGCTACATATCCACGTGTGTCTGCATACTCGACTGTATCGGTAGCTTTATAGTATCGGCAACGATATAATAGGGAATCTTCCGTTGGCTTCTCAAGCGAAATGCCGAACTTTTCCAAAAGGAGCCTCTGCATTTCGATAAAACTAATTTCCATACTTTCGTTTCCGTAGTATTTGCAGATATAGTTGGATGGTAGAATACCGTTACTGATATCCCATTCTCCGTGTGATGAAATCTCCCAATCTACCATCATCTGTAAATAGGTATGCACAGCCTGTACCGCTGAATTACCTTCAAACCTGTCAAGTCCATACATTCGTTTGGAAGATTCAGATGCACTTTCTTGATTTTTCGGTATACCTTCGTAGTAAATATTTAGATCCATTCCGTCAAGGAGAATCCATGTATGGGTTCCAGGGAGAAGAGTTTCGGGAAGAGACATACATGTGACGGTGAATTTGAAACGGAGGGTTGCAAAGCCCGAGTTGTCGTCTTCAAGAAGCTCGATGGAATAATCCTTGATACCGAGTCCGTTGTATTCTGGAATTTTCGACTGCCCACTCACAAGATCATAGATGAAGTTGTATGCGTTGGGCGCATTTTTCTGCCCGGACGAGGTCTCCCGTCTCCACGGAAGTGTATCCCAATCGGCAATGTCGGTGATGATGTCCTCATCATCCACCGTTTCTTTTATCGTCACAGAATCAATGATCCGCAAAACGTACTCGTTGTAGAACATACGCTGATTGTCGACATTCTCTCCGTAAATATTGATATAAAAATGAACCTCCTCATCACAATTCAGACAGAAATAATAATTAAACTGGCCTTCTGCTCCAACACCATATCCTATATAACTGATTTTAGCTTTATTCGTTCCGATATATGCATAATCCAAATTATGTATTTTTCCTTCTGCTATTTTTTGGAGATCATCCTTAAAGAAGTTAACGGGGTAGTTACTGTCAAAAGAGAAAGCGTCTATACGTTTATTACCGTTTTCATCATATAAAACACCGTCTGTGTTGTAATTCCATGATTTTGGAATTACAAATGATACCTCATAACCGGTTTGCTCATCGATTTCGGTATACTTTGTCATTTGGGTGTTTGTATCGTATGTAAACAGCTCAATCGTATAAGTCCATACGGAAGAATTCTCGGTTTCGATAGTAACAATGAGCTGTTTCTTGTCGCCGGAATACGCAAGTCCCCGTATATGTTCACCAGTGTCCAACATCAGATTCACAGACAGTGTTCCGTAAAGCGATTTAATCATATTGCCTTGCGTATATACGATAGTATTGATATCGTCACTGTGACATGTCATCACAGTAGCGATAAATCGGTTCTCAATCTCCTGTGTTTCGGTGTTGATGAGTACATATAGGCTGTCACTCGGATTGACATGTATTTGTGAAACTACATATTTGCCGATGTGTTCCCATTCCCCAACGCCATTTATTTCGTCATCGTCGAGAATACCGGGATAGGTGAAGTAGATGTGATTCTGAAGATTATCGTTAGCGTCAAGGAAGAGTTTGACAATAATACTGCTGTCGCTTGATAATCTTTCATATTCTCCCATCATACTGTTATTCTCAGTATCCCATTGAACGTCTGTTGGACGAACAATTCCGTAGAAATATGTGCCGTCATACGCGAAATATTCGATCTTTGTTGAATCGGACGTGTAATTCAACATATCAGCAGTTGTGTGACGTACTATTGAGTACAGATATCCAAGTCCTTTGTCTGCCAAATATTTCTGATAAAAACGTGCGATCTCACTCTCCCCAAGCTCAGTCGGATGGATGTAAGTAAGTGCGGTAAGGTATGAAGAACTTCCAAAATCTCCGTAGTAGAAATGTGGCAATCTGACCTTCAGACCATACATTTCATATATTTCGACTGCTGACCCAACTTCGCTTATAACCTCGCTGTTTTCAGTGAACCTTACCGAACGTACGATTGGAACGATTACTTTATCAAAATAATCTTTGCCGTCAAGGTCAGGTCTCTGCCACAGATGAAGTGCATAAGCATCCCCATCAAATCCGGTTGGGATGTAGAAAACATACAATCGTCTTGTCTCACCGTTGAAAACCGCATTACCGTAGTAACCTTTGATCTGTGTTCCATCGTCTGCTGTAACGGTTACAGGGATAATGACCTTGATTATCTGAGTTTCTCTTGTATCAACATTTTTTTCGAATTCTTCAAGGGTGTACGGATAGCTTGTAAGTAGCACTCTTTGAAGATTATCATTTGAATTTGCGTGTTCTTTCGGTTCAATGTAAACTCCGTTGTATCGGAAACAATATGACGGTATCTTTATGCTTGTGCTGTATTCTTTGTCAGTATATCCGCCAATATCGTCAATGAATGTATAGAATTCAATGTTGTCGTAAGTTTTGTTGTCCTCCACCCATTCAATCCATACGACGTCTTCCTTTTGATCTTGAATTTTATAAAATCCCTCAAATTCTTCCCGCGAAACACTGTTTTCACCAATGTAACAGTGAGGCGTTTGCGGATCGGTTATGTTTTCACAGTATGCGAGATAGGTTTCTGTGCAGGTGTCACCTGAAAAATCGAGTTTCGAGGTTCCGTGATGACCTGCACCTCCTGACCAGTGGAAAGATCCGTCAGTTTTCAGGTCTTGCAGTCCCCTGTAAGAGAAACCGTATGAATACACAGTACCGTTTTCAATATGAAGAACAAGATGACCAATTGGATCGTATGCACCGAAGTTATGCCACAGTACCATTTCGGGTGTACCGTCATCGTTCATATCAATGATCGTGTATTTTTTCAGCTCGCAATCTCCCAGAACGTCCTTGAGAAGCATTTCTTGTTTCAGATATCCCGAATACACAGGATATTTGTTTTCCATAACTGCCGTGAAGATGTCATTTGTCGTTTGCGTGTTATCTGCAATCAGGTCAATCCATATGATGTCTTCCTTTTGGTTTTGCTTTTCACTAAGCTTTTCAAACTCTTCCGCTGTTACGATGCGGTCTTCAATATAATATGTAATTGACTCAAGACTGCCGTCACCTTCACGGTGGGCGATCCTTGTTGATATACAAGCGCCGCCTTTGAAATCAAGCTTGAGGATCGACATATTGAAAGCACTGCTTGATGAAGTGTATGTTCCGTCGGTTTTCAGTTCGTTGAAAGCTCTGTGAGTGAATTCGTGAATATACACGGCATTTGCGTTGTAGTGCAGAACTGCGAATCCGTAATACTCGTTTTCTTCCAGGCGAAGCCACAATACCATTTCGGGTACACCGTCATCATTCAGATCAACAATTGAATATTTGTTTATTGATAATTGTATATCATCGGGGAAATCGTAGCTTGCCAGATAATCCTTGAGAAGCATTTCCTGTTTCTTTTCACTCGAAACTACAGGATATTTGTTTTCAAGAACTGCCGTGAAGATGTCATTTGTATTGTCTGACGTTATCTCCGGCACAGTAACTTTCTCATCGAAAATGATTGCTGTTACAGCATTTTCGTGACCGATAACGATAATATTCTCATTTGTACAGTTATAAATAACCTCTGCGAGATAATTGTCAGTGTCAGTTGAATGTCCGATAGTTGCCGGATCATAATATTTCACAGCGAGCTTATCTTTTTTGCTCCAATGAGCGTCAGAGTATACATAATAAATGTTTCTCCAGTCAGTTCCTCCGAACTTGAACTCTCTGGCGTTAGGTACGTAAAGAACTCCATCCTCTTCATAAACAGATGCAATCTGTGTTATGTTGCCGCTGAGGTCAGCCTTGTACCAGGAAACAGTCTCGTATGACTTTGATTTTGACAGATAAATATATCCGTCAGAATATCCCATTGGACTATAACCGTTGTAGAATTCCGTTTTCTCATCGGTTTCAAGGTTGTATATTCCATAACCTTTTGCCCATTCCCAACCACCAATTAGATAAAGCAGCCTGTTGTTGTCAATGAACTGTATCGGTCTGTATCCCGTGACGTTATAAATGTGCATAACCCCATCATCGTCAAGCATAACGTTCGTGAGAATACGCTTTGATGCCCTCAGATCGTGATATACAACATCGATTCCTCCATGACCTGTCCCGTCATCAACCGTTTCGAATACAGTATATTTTCCGTCGGGAGAAATCAATCTGTTATCGTAATACGGGAATGGATCTGCAGTTATCTCTTTTGTCTGCAAGTGACCGTCCTGATATACTACCTTTAATGCTCCCAGCATGTTGTGTGTATTTGTTTCTTCATGATAGAAGGAATCATATAACACAATACCGTCTTCCGTATATCGCTGAAGTCGCGGCCTGAAAAGAAGATCTCCGATGTTGCAGTAGTCAACTATCGTTCCTTGTACGGTGTTCATCAAATAGAGTGTACAATCAGTATAAGATATCGGTTTGTTTTGTGCGTCTCTCTCAACACCGTATGTAACGATAAGATAATTGTTATCGTCAAATTCGTACATAGATGAACCGTCATTTTGGGGGATGGTGATCGTCTTATGATCCAATCCGCCGTCATTTTCTATAACACTGACAAGGGGACTGTTATCTGCAGGCTGGTCTATGATCGGAGGATCGATATGCAGGTCATCATCTTCACTTTTTTCATCTGAGCCTATGAAATTCATACTTAGGGAATTGTTTGTTATTGCAATAAATAACGGTTTTCCGTCATTCCCGTTCTTTGTGATTTCAAGTCTTCTGACCGATCCGTAAGTATCTGTATAAGTAATACCTCTGTTTCCCATAGTGCCCGGGAATGAAACCTTAATAAGAACAGGTTCATCTGCTTTCATATCTATGGTATGAAGCGGAACACAGTCGGTAATTTTGAGATTTTCTTTGATGAGCTCCGTGATTATAAGATTATCAACATCAACATTCGATGAGAGGGCAACGATGACACCTGTATCATCTGAGGAGACGTCGATTATCTTTGATTTATCGTAGGATGTCAGCGCATCATCCGTCGGATAAGAGATCGAAAGCTGAACGGGAATACTTTGCCACTCGATTTTGTCAAATCCGTCAAAGCTGCCGAGCTCATATGTGACGTTATATCTGTCAGAGTTGTAATCGACAAGAAGTACCGTCTCGGAATGATCCCCACCTTGCACAGTATTGTTTGTGCTTACAACCAAAACAGGATCATCGTTCGGGTAAACAACGCTGATGATCTCCCATTCGAGATTATCATAATTGCTTTGAGGCTTCAGTATTTTTGTGATCTGTGCCTCTGCTTTGTCCATGTCAATTCCAACGGCTTCGATGTATTCTTCGATGGTGAATAATCTGTCATTCGCGAGATCATAGAATACAGTTTGAACTTTGCAATCAGGAATAGAAGTTGCGCTGTAACGCGAAATTCCCGTGACTGAAAGAATGTTATTCTTTACTGTGTAAGTTGTATCGATCAGCTGATAGTGGAAATCGTTACTTCCGGTGCTCAGGTAATAATTATATTGATCCATATAGAAGTTGCTGATCTTTTCGTTGATCTCATCCTTATGCTTGGAGTTCAGGTCAACTTCAATTATATGAATATTTCTGTTGTGCTCATTGTCGGAGACATTTTCGTCGACTAGAACGTTTATAGTGTAGTCTTTTACGTTCGATTTAGAGTCATAACTGCACGCGAATAATGTTCCCGCCAATACACATAGCACAAGGCATAGCAGTATCAAAAGCTTGCCGTTACGTTTGCCTGAGCCGTAGATGATGTTCGCAAATCTCTTCTTGACGGAGTTTTTCTGCGGATTGAAGTGAGTTGTCAGCGCACCTCTGCTCCGTCTGCAGCGGCGGATTATGTCAAGCATTACCTCTCCGTATGCTGCTCTGGCATTATCATTGCAGCCCGAAAGAACGTATTCATCGCAGGACATCTCCATTTCCATCTCACAACGGAATGCGGAGATGTGAGCGAGTGGGTTAAACCAGTGAAGCGAACGCGCGATAAGCTCTATCACTTTGAAATAAAGATCTCCTCGTTTGCAGTGCGTTACCTCGTGGAATAATGTTCCTGCAAGTCCGTTCTGAGTGAATTTTATGTCCGGGAGAACGATCTTGTGGCTGAATAAACCAAATGCTGCAGGGCTGTTTATTTCAGGAGACACCAAAAGCTCGGGAACATTTTTGAGGTTTTCCTTCGCACATATTGATCTGAAAATAGCAAGAGTTTTCTCGTCTGCTTCGCGCGATGCACGCAGGATCCGTGTTGTATACAGCAAATATGACAGCAGATTCCACGCGAAGAATACTATCACGCCGACTGCATATATTAATGATACGATTTCGAGGATCTTCAAGATTGAAATTGGTTCCCGCGGTGTCTCGGGGATCGGATCTGGTACAACCACCTGCTCGATCGACGGATCACTTAACACGGGATCACCGGGAGTTGTCGACGGTGTCTGAGGACGTGAGGTGTTTGTCTGATCTGACGGTGTGATCGGTATGACCGGATTTGTCGGAGTGATCGGTACCGTCGGGTTCTGGCTAACGGGTAAGTCAGTCTTGTCGTCAGATGGGGGCGTTGGTGTCACGTCAAGGTCCGGCTGCAAAGTGTCATTTACCTCATTCTGAGGATCGTTTTCAATGATATCCGTTTGCAGCGGCACTTCAATAATTGCAGGCAGAACGTTAAAACTGAACGGAATTGCCAACCGCAGCAGTACAAGTGCCCATAAAATGTATCTGCATCTTGATGTGAATCTTTTGCCCGCAAGGTGCAGTATCAAAAGCATAACCAAAACAAGCAGAGAAGTGCCTGCAGTTATCTCTAAAATATTAAGAAAGAAACCAAACATCACTTACCCCCTGTTTTCTTCTTCAGCATCACTGCGATCTCCTCCAGATCATCGTCGCTCAGACCGTCTGCGTTGAGCAGAGATGCGATCATGTTCTTAGCAGACCCGCCGAAGAACCGCTGCATCATTGTGTGCTCTTCTCCTTTTCTGTAATCTGATTCCTTGATCACGGGGGAGAACAGGTGCTTGTATCCGCTTTTGTCACAGGACACAAATCCTCTCTCATAGAGCCTTTCGAGAAGAACGTGCACTGTTCCAGTTTTCCATCCGTGGATTTCCGATAGTTTTTTTGTTATTTCTCCCGCAGTCATCGGCTTTTCGCTGTGCCACAATGTAAGCATGATCTCAAGCTCGGATTCGGGTAATCGTTCGATAGCTTTCATACGACCTCCACTATATACATTTGTCTACGCTTTCAGTATATCACAACCGTATACATTTGTCAATGGTTTTTGGGAAATTCTTTTGATTATTTTGAATAAGAGGGAAAACGTAAAAATTTGCTGTGCGTAACGGACCTTTGCCTCTTTTCGCTTAAAGCGGCAAATCTGCCAACAGACTTGACATTTATATTACTATATATTATAATAAATGTATTATGTATGATGTCGTAGTTTGCGCTGGATCATCTGCCGGAAATTCAGCGTTTCAGAAAAAACAAATTTTTTTGAATATTTTTCGAAATTGCGGTCACCTTTTTTAAAGAAATCTGTATTATGAGTGAAGGAACATGAAATGGAGCATTTTGATTCATACGACGTTTCTCAGGAAAAAGACTCACTCGTGAACGATATATCAAACCATTTTTCAGAGGGAACTCCGGTGTGTTTACCTATGGAGGTTACCGACGAGGTGGTGCGGTTTTATTCACCGATGGTATATCGCATAGCACTGACGAAGACGCAGTCATCAAACGATGCGAGTGATATTTTTCAAGAGGTTTTCTTAAAGCTCGTTATGAACACAAAGCCGTTTGAAACGGAAGAGCACAGAAAGGCGTGGCTTATCAGAGTTACGATCAACTGCTGTAATTCTCACTTCACGGCACCGTGGAGAAAAAACGTCGATTCATTAGACGACGCGATAATATCGGAGTTGGCTGATGAAACAACTGATGCGTATGATCTTGGCGAAGGTCCCGATGTTTACGCAGAAGTGCTGAAGCTTCCGCAGAATATGCGCGAGGTAATACTGCTGTACTACTATGAAGAAATGTCTATTCGTGAGATCTCACAGGTTCTCGGAACCTCAGAGGTGAACGTTAAAAAACGGTTGTCACGTGCCAGACAGAAGCTGAAATTAGAGTTGGCAGACGATGACGCTGAGTAGGGTATGATGTTCACTTCCTTATTTGGCGTCTGTTTTTTGAAAAGAACATTACCGTATGAAAGGAAAACGATTTTTATAATATGAATAAAAGTGAATTGAAGGCATCACTTGGGAAAATTCGTCCGAGTGAAGAGCTGATCGGCGAGACACTTCTCAAGGTGGAGAAGCAAAGGGAGAGACAAGAGAGACGAGCTGTTTTCCCGAGCTACTCATTTACTATGAGACTTGCCGGTGCTGTCTGTTCATTTGCGCTTGTGTTCTGTATCGGGTTTGCATTGGCACGACAGGATTTTGATGTGCCTGAGGTCAGAACGCTCGGTCAGCTTGACGCTACAGAGGCAGCTCCGGACGATGTTGCAGTATTCTCGCTGAGTGACGAATTTGAACACGGATGGATAGTCGTAAACGGAAGTATTGACAGTATGAGCTTCGTTGAGCTTTCGGATAGTGACATAAACGAAGGTGCACTCAGACGCTGCAAAGTCAATATTACTGCAGACGGACTTATTGAAAAGTCCAAAGAGCTTGAAGCAGACCTCAACAAGACGAGTGCAGAGTTTGAAGCAGACATTGTGTTCTATGACAACGATATAATGAACAGCTTTTACGATCAAAGTACAAGAGAGATGATCTTCAGACTCACTCCGAACGCTGACGGAAGCTGGAGTATAGTTGAATTTGCACCTTTCCAAAAATAATCAAAAAAATTTTTTAGAATATTTGAAAATATCGGTCACCTTTTGCGATGTTTTCTGTATTATAAACGGAGGACGAAAAAATCATCCTCACACCAAAAAAGAAAAAATAATTTTTTAACTTAAGAAAGAGAGAAAAAACAAATGAAAAAGATTCTTGCACTTCTCATCGCAGCTATGATGCTCCTCACACTCGTTGCTTGCAACAACACAAACGAAGAAACAAAAGATAATGCAAACAACGACCAGAACGAAAGCGTAAACGATTCCGACAAAGAACAGGATAACGTTCCCGCAGGTCCTTCCAAGGCAGAGCTCGCTGCAAACGCTTCTCTTGAAGAGATCGCAAAGGCTGTTATGAACAAGTATGCTGAATTCGCAGGTATGGAAACAACATACAATGAATACATGGCTGATATGCCTGAAGAAGAAAAGATTCCCTACGAAGAATTCCTTTCTTACCAGCTTTCCGTTGCTCCCGTTGAAGACGGCGCAGAATGGCTCATGGGCTTCTCCGAAGCTCCCACAGGTTACTCCGAAGCATACTGCTACCAGCCCATGATGATGGGTCAGGCTTTCATCGGTTACATCTTCCGTGTTGCTGAAGGTACAGACGTTGAAGCTTTCAAGACATCTCTTAAGGACACTTGCGACCCCAGATGGAACATCTGCACAATTGCTAACACAACAGTATGTGAAAACTACGAAAACATCGTTTACTTCTCTATGATGGTAGTTATCGATGACGAAAATCCTCACGGTTTCACAGAAGAACAGAAGAACGACTTCTACAACACATTCGTTGAAGTTATCGAAAATTCTGCAGAATAATTACGAGCAAATTGACACTTAAACGGATTGAGGTTATTCTCAATCCGTTTTAATAAGAATGATTTTTAGGAGGACAAAATGCTCTTCTCGAGTATAAGTTTTTTGTTCTACTTTTTGGCGGGACTTCTTGCGGTTTATTTTATTCTGCCGTTTAAGATCAAGGTCTTCAAAAAGAAGAGTGGAGAATACTGTTATTTCGAAGCTAAAAACTTCGTGCTTCTTATAGCCAGCCTGTTGTTCTACTTCTACGGCGAGCCGATATATACCATACTGATGGTTGCAACTGTGCTCGTGAACTATATCGCGGGACTCCTTATTGATAAGTTCCGTGGTACTGTAGGCGCAAAGATCGCACTCTGGGCAAGCGTGATTTTTAGCTTGGGTTCACTCGGATTCTTCAAATATTCCGATTTCTTTATTACAAACATCAACGCAGTATTCAGAAGCGAGATCAAGCTTTTGATGATCGCACTTCCTATCGGTATCAGCTTCTATACATTCCAGATCCTCAGCTATACCATTGACGTGTATCGTGGTCAGGCTAAGGTGCAGAAGAGTTTTATCAGACTTGCGACATACGTCTCACTTTTCCCTCAGCTTATCGCAGGACCTATTGTCCGTTATACAAC
This sequence comes from Oscillospiraceae bacterium, assembly GCA_015063455.1. Classification (GTDB taxonomy): domain Bacteria; phylum Bacillota; class Clostridia; order Oscillospirales; family CAG-272; genus UMGS1696. Next base: position 20,178 of record SVUC01000009.1, on the reverse strand, counting down.
CGTTGAAGAAGAGCTTTCCGAGAGAAAGCACACATTTGAAAACTTCTCATACGGTGTTACAAGATTTGTAATCGGTCTTTCAAAGAAGGTTCTCATTGCAGACACTCTCGGCGGTCTTTCAAGAGCATTGATGGCTTCCGACGATAAGTCTGTTGCAATGTACTGGCTCTATGCGATAGCTATTACAATTCAGCTTTACTTCGACTTCTCCGGTTACTCCGATATGGCGATAGGACTTGGCCGTATCTTCGGATTCGAGTTCCTCGAGAACTTCAACTATCCCTTTATCTCAAAGAGAGTTGCTGAATTCTGGAGAAGATGGCATATGTCACTCGGCTCTTGGTTCCGCGACTATGTGTACATCCCCCTCGGAGGAAACAGAGTTTCGAAGCTTCGCTGGGTATTTAATACTCTTGCAGTATGGTTCCTCACAGGCTTCTGGCACGGAGCTGACTGGACATTCATTTTCTGGGGCTTGATGTTTGCCGCACTTCTTATGATGGAAAAGTTCTTCCTCGACAAGCTCCTCTCAAAGATTCCCGCTGTATTCGCACATATCTACGTTATCTTTATGATACTTATAAGCTTTGTGCTCTTCCATGCAAACGGTATGTCGGGTGCGATTGCAGATATCGGAAGTATGTTCGGTGCAGGAGGACTTCCTCTTTGGTCAAAGGAGACAGGCTACTATCTTTCAAGCTACGCGTTCGTTCTTATCTTCGGTATTGTAGGCTCTACACCTATCGTGAAGCGTACAGTTCTTAAGATCAAAGAACACAAGACAGGTAAGCTTGTAATTGATATTCTCGAGCCGATATTTGATATAGTTATGCTCCTTGTTGTAACCGCTTACTTCGTTGACGGCTCATTCAGTCCGTTCCTTTATTTCAGATTCTGATCGGAGGTATGATTATATGAATAACAAAACAAAAAATATAGTTGTGTCCTCTGTGTTCATTGCATTCTTAGCATTTTTCGCAGTAATGTGTGTCTACAGCTATTTCAATCCCGTGGAAACATCTACCGCAGAACGCCGTCCGCTCGCTCAGTTCCCCGATGAAATTACCTGGGGCGGAATTATAGATAAGACTGTGATCGACGAATTTGAGGATTACTCTGTTGACCAGTTTCCTTTCCGCGAATTCTTCCGCAGCATAAAGGCAAAATTCCAGCTTAACGTTCTCGGACTCAAGGAGAACAACGGTCTCGCAACAGAGGATGGATACATCGTCAAGATAGAACAGGATTTTGTTGATACAAACGTTAATTATTCAATCGGCAGACTTCAGAATTTTTACAATAAGTTCCTGAAGGATAACGGCGGAGATCACTATATCTCCCTTATCCCCGACAAGAACTATTTCCTTGGAATCGACTACGGTTATCCGTCTCCCGATTACGCAGGTCTTGTGGATAAAGTAACTGAGGCTCTTCCCGAAATGGAATACATCGACATTTTCGGTTCTCTTGAGCTTGATGATTTCTACTACACCGATACTCACTGGAGTCAGGATAAGATCGGCGGAGTTGTTGATACTCTCGCAGGTGCTATGGGATTTGCAGACAGACTTTCCGGAAATTACACCGAGAACAAGCTCGACGGCTTCAAGGGTGTTTACTACGGACAGAGCGCACTCAGACCCGATCCCGATACTCTCGTGTATCTTACAAACGACATCATTAATTCCTGCACTGTATTCGATTACGAGCAGAACAAGACGATCGGCGTATACGATCTCGAAAAGTTCGGCGGAAGCGACGGATATGATCTCTTCCTCTCCGGTACAAAGCCCCTGCTTCGTATAGATAATCCGAATGCAGAGGGTGACGAAGTGCTCGTTGTATTCCGCGATTCTTACGGATCAAGCATTACTCCTCTCATCGCAGAGGCGTACAAGACTGTATATGTTGTAGACATCAGATACATCGGTGAGCCTACTCTCACAATGTATGATAAGATGAATATGATCGACTTTGACGGCGCTGACGTACTCTTCCTTTACAGCGCTCTTATTCTCAACAGTAATTCTTTCAAATAATATAATTTAAAAACATTAAAACACCCCTTTGTTATGCGGTATGATATAACGTTCATATCGTATGACAAAGGGGTGTTTTTTTTTGATAAAGGGCAGCATAAATTTAATGTGTATTTTTTGTGATACACCGCACTGTTGTGCGGCTGGTTCCACTCATAGTACAGGTATAAAGCGACAGATCAAATCCGCTTGTGAGCATTTCTTTTGTGGCGTTAGCGGGAAGAGTTTCAATCAGAACTACTTCATAGGCATGAACCTTACCGTACATGTCTGTAAATAAAACCAAATCATTCGGTTGGAGTAAACCTAATTTTCCAAAATGAGATCGGTAGTTATGTCCTGCAATTACAAAATCTTTTTCGTAGCAGGAACCGTAATACAGACAAGGTGAGATTTTTAACTTTTCGTAACTCCAATCGGTCAAAACAGGTAATTCAAGCTCGAGTACAGGGATTGACAGAATCCCGACACAATCGTATCCGTTTATAGGTGTTGTCATCATCTGAGGAGAGAGAACATCTATATTTTCGTCTCTTATTGGTTCCGAGTCACTCTCATCCGAAATGTTTTCATTTGACGATTCTTCTTCAGATTTATTTTCGTCAAAACTTTCCGCTTCTTCATGCTCATCTTCGATCTGATCCATGGGAATTGAGTTTGTATTTTCAGTTTTGTCAGTTTTTTTGGAATCTGATGGGGGCTCTACGCTGTCTTTTATGACTGAATGTTCAATTATTTTTTTTTGTACATCCTGCAACATAATTTTTGAGACTTTTTCAGCGTTCTTGTCTTCTAAGTTGTTGTGAATTACAACGCTGAGTGCTGCCAAAAGACATGCAAATCCTACTATGATACACAAAATACCTATTGTCTTACGCATTTGCTTTACCCGATTTTCTCAACATGACTGTACCGACAGCAATTAACATAAGACCAGCAATCACGAGAATAGGAATAGGCCAAATAAGTTGACCGGTCTGTATCAGAGAAGAACTGTTTGTAACAGTGAATTCGTAATCTTTTTGCGAATAAGTCGCCGTGAATCCTTCGGGGATGTTTATTTCATTTATACTGTATAAATCGCTCATGGGCATATCTTTATAAACAACTGTCCAGTTATTCTGCTTGTTCAGCTCAGCAGTTCTTACAACAATTCCATCACGCAAGAGCTGTACCGTAACACTGTCAGCTGCAGGTACGGCTGAATCTGTGTTCCACACCTTTTTGATTGTAACAGAAATAAGCTTTACAACCTCAGTTTTAGGAGACGCATTTACATCGTATACGTACTTACCGTCGATTTTAGACGGAACTGTCACCATAAACGGCGTACAAATTGTGTTTCCGTCGGCAGAACTTATCTGCTTAACAAAGTAAAGTCCAAGCGGAAGATTGTCAAAAACAACCTTGCCGTAACTGTCGGTGAAAAGAGTCGCTACTGGAACAGCATTACCTTCAACGAACAAATCGAGTTTTGCGGCAAGACGAGAATCGTCAAGCGAGGTACCGCAGTCTTCGAACTCATCGGTATAGGTATAGCTCAAATTTCCTCGTTCGTTGATTTTTACCGTCGCAACGTAGTAAACGGATAATTCAGCGCCGGCCTGTTCCGTGAGGGTAACTGAGATCGACCCGATACGATTCGCATCAAATTCCTGCGCGAAGGCTGTAATTGGCATCGAAAGGATGAAAATTGCGGCGATGCAGATATATATAATTTTAATTCTCATTATCCAAATCTCCTTCTTTTTTCTTTGGAGGTTCTCTGTACTTTATCATAAGGTGAATCAGAAATACGAGTACCATCGGTGCAGCAACTGCAGGGGTAACGAGTAACGGTTCTATGCGGAACGCTTCGTTTGCAACATAAATAACAGGTTTTTCCGTAATTGTTTCGATTCTGACCCCGCGAACCAGAAGTCTGTGTGTATTGATACCGTAAGGGGTACAGGTGAACAGCGTGCAGAAGTCCTTTCCGTCAATGATCTTCAGGTCTTCGATCTCACGGGGAGTAATTACTTTTATCTGATCAATTTGACAAGTCAGAATCTGATCGAGAACCGTGATCTGAAAAGTGTCACCTATTTCAAGTCTGTCGAGGTCAGTGAATAGCTTAGAACTCGGGAGACCGCGGTGAGCTGACATAACACTGTGTGTGCTCTCACCGCCAACAGGGAGGCTTGAACCCTCGAGATGCCCGACACCTTTGTTCAGTACTTCGTCAGACGTACCGTGGTAAACAGGAAGCTCCACTCCGATTTTTTCGATTTTTACGTAAGCGATAACGCCGTTTTCCGTGACTTTCAGTGTGTCGTTGTAACCTGTGACGTTTTTATAGTCGCGGAGGGGATATTCCGTTTCATATAGCGCGGCATTGTAATCGTATGCGGCTTGAAACAAGGCCGTGTAGTCCTCTTTTGTCAAATTGTCGAGGACGGATTCGTAATCGACGATAGCGCGGCTCTGGGTTTTTGAGTTCCAATAATTACTGATAGACGGATATAACAGCACGGAGATGCCTATCAGAAAACCGACTGTCAGAATAATTACTGTTTTGTGATTTCTCATAGACATCTCCCTTCTGTCATGGTAATCGGACGGGAGGAGAGAGGAAAAACCAATCTCCTCCCGAAGATTACTAAGACCGTTTTATTCAGTATTTATGTCCGATTAAATTAGTCTGTGTAAACGGACATCTTCTTATGTGTGATAAGAAGCACAGCAAATGCCATAGCAACTATGGAGCCTATTGTGATAAGGAGCATTGTTCCTGTACCACCTGTGGAAGGAAGTTCAACACCCTGGCTGTTCTCTACGGTTAAACTTGCTACTCGATAAATATGTTCTGTGTGAACACCGTCTTCCTGCTGAATATCAGCAACTTCACCGCTTGCATCTGCAAAAATGGAGAAACCTGCTGTATTTGCAGCGCTTACTTCAATGGAAACAGGATGTGCCAACGAATTATATCCGTCAGGAGCCTTGGTTTCCTTGAGGTAATATGTGCCTTCTTTAAGACCGAGAATAACAAGTCTACCATTTACCTGAGATACTACAAGGTTGGTGGCTGTCGCACCTTCATCGAAGCCGTAATATGTTCTTGAATCTTGCACGGTATCATGATTTATACCGTCATGCGCAACAGTACTGTCAACGATGTACACGCCTTCAATACCTGTAGGAATTACATTTATATCGTCTGTGCAGCTCTGATCTTTGTAAAGCTTGAATTCCGCACCTGCAAGGTTTGCATGTGTGCTGCCGTCTTCTTTAATAAGACCGAGACCGTATACGTTTGTGTAAACTTGTGAATATGAAGCGAACGTGTTATCATGTTCTGTTACCCAGGAAACACGGGCAGTATTGATAAGATTTGTTGTAGCACCGCCACCGATATCAGCATTTGCTTCGATTACAGCATCATAGGTAAGTGTAACATCAATAGGAGAAGTGAATTTTGAAGTTGTTGTGGCAAAGTTAAGTTTGTGAGTAGTAATGGTAGAACCGGTTACGGCTTCTAATGAGTGACCGTCAAGCCACGGAATAGAAATACGGAATTCTGTGTCACTTACTTGTACAAGATACCATTCAGCATCGTTGCTTTCGCCGTCCCAAGTTCCAATTTTAGCTTCGCTTTTGTGACCAGTGGAAGTGCCGGGGGCCATATGGCAGAGATAGTAACCTTTATCTAAAGTTTCTCCGCCGACAGTAAGTTCGATTGAAGTGAAATCGGGATAAATAGCTGTACCAAAAGTATCGTGGATAGAGTAGTATTTGATTAAAGCAGAACCGTCATAGTTGGTAGCCTTGAAAGTAATTTTATATGTAACTTTTTCGCCAACTGAAGCGGTGTTATAAGTATCCCATGTTGGATTACCATTATCGTCTGTACCGGTCTGGATAAGTTTTTCGAACCCAACTGCAGGCTTCTGGTTTTTATCGATTACAGAAACAGAAGGAGTGGTGGAGTTGATGGTAACAACCGTACCGAGAGTACTTGTGATAAGATAGTAACCGTAATCAAGACCGGTGAATGTAATTTTAGATTCAGTTGCTTTTATTTCGGCTTCAAATTTTGTGGTATCTTGGTCTACGACCTCAGTCAGGTAAGCAATAAGCTCAGAGTCGACTGTTGCATCTTTCTTTGTAACAGCACCTGTGTTTTCTACGTAGTTGAAATAATCTGATAATTTCTTTCCACTTGGCAGAGGAGCTGTCTTACCTAAAAGGATATCTGCGTAGGGGCAATCTTCATCAATGATGTATGATACAGCTTTATTACTTGAAGTTGTATCATCATATGATGCGCTGAAGATTTTGTAGACCTTGTAAGTCTGATCAATAGTCGCGTTGGTGATAGTAATGGAACCTGTGTTTGCAGGAGGGTTAGTTGTTTCTTCATCAGCAGAAACTGTAATGCAGAGGGATAGAACCAATGCTATCGCCATAATGAGGGATAAAAACTTTTTCATGGTATTTTCCTTTCTGAATTAAAAATTTTTTAATATTTTTATATTGTGGGGATTCAGCAGGGCGCATAAGACAGATTTTACGCCGTTGAGGGAGGCCTCTATCTAAACCTCCTTTCACGTTTGCGCCTCAAACTGAGTCCGTATACAAGCGGTGCTGAGGTCAATATCAGACCGCATAGTATATAAATGTGAGTACCAACTCCACCGGTCGACGGGAGCGCATATCCTCGGAGGTTTTCCACATACATTGTAATGTGTCGGTTACCGGAAATAAATTCACCGGTAACACCTCCGGGTGAGGAAATGACCCTGCCGGATGAGTCGTAGAATTCGAGTGAAACCATACTATCAGTAGGCTTCAGACTGAAGTATATCTCTTTGGTAACGATCGCGTATCCGTTCGGTGGCTTTTCTTCCACCAACTTGTAACGTGTTTCCGTTAAAAGATTCTGGAACATTACGCGTCCGTCAACACCCGTTGTCAGAGACTGAACGGGAACATACATTCCGTTTTCAAACTTGTAGAGACCGAATATCGCATCCATAAGAGGTGTTTTGGTTTCGGAATCTACCTTATATAATGATAGAGTGTATATGAGCTGTTCCCACTGCGCGTACAGTACAGTTGTGGGTTCCGTGAGCACAATACGTGAGCCGGGCTGATAAGCAACTCCGCTTCCGTCAGGCTCGGTATTCCATCCTGTGAAATTATAGCCGGGTCTGGTGAAGTATGCGCTGCCTTCTGTTCTTGCATTGTTCCATATCGATGCAGCAGAACCTTTTCTGTATGAGAATCCGGAGTTGTTCGGGTAACGACTGTCCGGTATTCCTCCGTTTGCATCGTAGATAAGATGCACGGCTTTTTCAGCTTCAGTCCACTGTGCGGTGAATATCATTGTGCGGGGCCATCTTACCGGAACGTGGTCTCCCGGCTGATATACAATGCCGTCTCTGTCGAGAAGCCATCCGCCGAATACCATATCTGGATTTGTGTTTGCGGTATTTCCTCGCGGTGCGACGGGAACTGATGATTGCCATATCGTGTATTCGTCCGAATCAGTAGGCGCCGTTCCGGGAATACCTCCTTGCGGGGCGTTAGGATCGTAGACTACTTTGGTGTGAGATTCGTCCCAGGTTCCGTAAATGCGGATAACGTTCATTAAAACTTCTTTTCCGTCGATTACAAGTATTTCCTGTGTTCCGTCTTCACCGTACATGGGGACATCCCAGTCGAATCGGATAAACTCACCATTTTCATTTTTCTGCCATACCCAGTCTTCAGGATATACCGTCATATTCGGGTACTGGATCAAGTTACCGTCTTCAAAATAATGAGATTCAAATGGTTCTGAGGCTGAACGATCCTCGTAGTATTCAACGATGTTGTTCGAGACCTTTTCCCATTTTGCAATGAAGACCATCGTACTGTTGTCGGTGATACCGAATGCTACCATGCTTTCCCATTCTTCGTCTTCAATAACATGTCCGTTGGCATCTAACCAACCGATGAACTTGTAACCTTCACGGTTCAGGAGAGAGTGAGTCTGATTGTTGGGCATAGCATACTGATATTCAGATATGTTTTCACCGTATGCTATGTTCTTGTAGTCAACAGTATCGTTTTTGCCATCGTCGTTGCTGTCGTATGCAAAACCGAACTGGAGACCAATGTTTGCTCGTGTGTAATAGAAAATATATGCGTTATTAATATCACTCAGGCTGTTTACACCATCGTAGACTTTGTAGTAATCCCAGTATGTAGTACCAAACAGCGTTTTTACAGATGTGTTTCCTATTTTACTTGTGGTAGTGCTAAGTCTTGAATAGGAAGAACTGCTTACTTTTACGAATCCCATGAGGTCTTTTTGGGAGAAAGTACTCGAATGGTTAACTACTTCACAAAGCTGGGTTTGAACCTTATATCCAATGTTGTTTATTGTAAAGTCTGCGGTCTCACCCTTGAGACATTCAACCGCATACATAAGCGCAATCTTTGACTGAGTTTCAAATTCTGCAGACAAGCCATACGGTGTTAGTTGTCTTCCGGATCCTTTGAAGAAGTCATCAGAAAGTGTTTCTCGTCTTGAAGAGAACAGATCCCCTCCTGAAGATTTGTACCAGTGGAATGCACTGCTCTTTGTTGTAAGCCAAGTTCCGCCGACGGGATAAACCTCATAGATACGCTGATTATATTTCATGTTATGCAGTGTATATCTGTTATTACCCGTATTTGAGGTGGACGCTGTATAACTCCAACTTACATTGGTAGCCGACACTCCGGATGCACCGATGTTATGACCGGTGGCGTTAGGCTTTGTACCGCTAAAAGTAACTGAACCGGTAATCAAACCTTCCTGGTACAGCTTGTACACATCAATATATGCGCTGCTATTGGGAATTGTAAATACAATATCATTACGTACGCACATATAGTCGAAGTTGATGACAGTATCACCTGCACTACTGATAGGACGCGTACTGTACGGCAGTTCACCACCTGTGTAAACGTCATCCCAGTTTACTTCGTCTGTCCATGTGGTTCCGGTATTATTATAAACAAAATATGTGCCGTACGAATCGGAAAGAGTTGCTTTTTTCGTCAGAGCGGCATCGGTATAAACGGGATATTCAACGCCGTCCAGTACACAAACAACACTGTGCGTGCCTGTTCTGTTGTTGCCGCTTCCGCTGTATGTGGACTTTACACGGATCTGAGAACCTGATTTTGCATACCATGAACCGAGGATACTTGCCTGTGTCATTTCGGTGTCATTGGCATTTTCAATTCTGAGAACCGCTTCAAATGTAATGTAGTCTGATAACCAGACTGCGTAGAATGTAGTTGTTTCGTTCAGAACCTGATTACCAGATACTACTGTTCCGTCTTCAAGAGTCCAGTGCGAGAACTTATATCCGTTTCTTTCGGGGATATAATGATCAAGATTGATCGTTCCTCCGCTAATAATGGTAACAGGATCGATTTTTGTACCGTTAGTGATGAAAATTGCTCTGCATACTTCTTGTATTCCGGGGTACAGATAAAGGTCATGGTTTTCAGCACCCTGCAGATAATCTGTCATACTGCTGACCGGGATTGCGAAATTGTACGGTTTTGTACAGGTGCTGTCCAAATACCACTTTCCATCCCATAAAGTTCCTTCAGGTGCATTTCCGGGTGTATACGGAGATACGGTATAACCTTCAGTGACACTGTATGTTGACAATACAAGAGGTACTTGACCGTCTCGCTCAAAGTCCATGAAGTATACAAAGTAACCTTCTGCTGTCGGTTTCCATTTTGCGTACAAAATTGTATCTTCTAAAAACTCATAAGATGATGTGACCGGTTCGGTAAGTTCTTGATTCAAGTACCAACCGCCGAAAGACATTTCAGCGGTATTACTGCGCCATTCCGGTATTGGCAAAGGATCTATTGAAGTTTTGTATTTAATAGTCTGTGTCGATATCGGATACAGGAACTGTGAACACTCACCCAAATTAAAGCTGACTGTAACATCAGATGCCCACTTTGCTGTATAAGTAACATTTGAAGTAATGGGACGGCTTATAATATCTTCATATGTGAATACGTCCTGCTCGTTACCGTTAATTATCCAACCGAGAAGTGTGTATCCATCACGAGTCCAAGTATTTGGCTCCGTCAGCGTTGGGCGTTCGTTATAGTTTACTTTCTCCGTTACGGCTCTGAATCCTTCTGATTCAAATGTTACGGTATATTGCGGAATATAGCGTAAATACAGAGAAATACTGGAATCAGCATCACTTAAATATCGATTATTCTGCTCGTTATTTGTCTTTCCATATGCCAAATAGTATGTTCTTCCTCTTTGGTAACGCCATACTGTATTAATATTATCTTCATCAACTGCGGTTTCTGAACCAAAGTAAGCGCTTTGATACAAACCGAGTTCTTCATCGAAGTATGATTTTACTGAAATTTTTGTTGCATTTTGTACTATTATCTGGCCTAAAGATGTAACACCGATGCCTGTGAAACGTTTGCCGTCAGGGGTAAACGGAATCGCAAAAACATCAATCGTATAGATATTATTGTTTTTGCCGATACTGAACGGCGCTACGACATCGGATGTGATCAGATCAATATTTTCAGATGTACCGCTGCTCTGTTCGCCTTCAGTGGCACGCGTAAGCTTTCTGAACATTGTGTGTATTCTGTGACCTTGTACTCGATAATACCGATAGAAGTTTTCTTCAGTATCTTCGAGTTCACAGACAAGTCCGCCGTCCCCTTCAATATCTATCCACGGCTCGCCGCCGTCTATGGAATACTGCCACTGCCAATAATACATTGATACATCAATGTTATTTGTTTGAGCGATGATATGCATTATTCCTTCGTCTGGGAATTCTACAAGAAGTGTTATTGATGGGGGAGTAGCAGTTTCTGCCGTATTACCGTCAATATCTTCAATGAGATCCATATGATTTTCGTCGGACTCTTTATTGTTTTCAAGAAAAATTTTCTGAGCTTCTTGAACGTTTATATATCCTAAAATTGTGGGGTTACTTTTTGAGAGCGTGATTTCCTTAACAGTATTATCAATGTCCCCTCCGATAGCGGAAATTTCTTCTTCAATACCACCCGAGACAATGACAATTCTGTCAGCATTTCCGTTTTCATCTGTGTCGAGGAACAAAATATTTCCGTTATTTCCTATGGACTCGTCCGGAGAGTTAAGTATTTCCATGTCTGCGGCAAGACGCATCAAGTTGTATACACCGGGACTCCACGGAACACTTTCTTCTGGAATATCCGCATAGTTCAAACAGAACACAGCGAACATTGCCGACCAATCTCCGTGAGGATTACCGTACCATTGACCGTAACGTGTGATACCGTTTTTTGTTTGACCGTCTTCTGCTAAAATATAGTTTAGTTCACTCTCTCCATAACCGAGCTGAGTCTGAGCAACAGATACAAGGTCTTCTGCCCACTGTCCTGTGAGCTGCGGCAATGTCTCTTCCCAAATAGCCGCTGTTTCAATATCGGCGGTGGAATCTGAATAACATGAAATTACATGTATGTGTTCCGGGATCTCGCATAGATATTTGATTTGATAACATTCATCTGTATGTACATGCTGAGGATGTGTTTCTTCCGGATTTTTGTCTATGTATTCATCGTCGGACTTGTCGAATTCGTCGGACTTGTCGGATTCGTCGGATTCGTTATTATATATAATCTCTTCTATTATTTTTTCCTCAGATTCTTTTTGAGGGGAGTCACCTGAGCTTTCTTCGGAAGTGTCTGCTGTATCTGTTTCAGCCTCTGTTTCGGGATCTGTTGTGATGGTAGTCGCGATTTCTTGTTCTTCTTCGGAATATTCCGGGTATCCGCAAATCAAAATCAATTCATGAGGACAATCTTCTGAGTGCGTATGTTCTTCATATCCGCAAGTCGCGCCGTTGGCGATCGTAATACCTGTCATACGCAAATTCCATGAAACGCCAATAGCTACAAGAAGCGATAGTGCTGTCAGCACTGCTGCAGCACGTCGCCATTGTCGTTTTTCAGTTTTTAGTTTTAATAAATACTGTTCAACGATTCCCATAGATAGTCGTTCCTATTAGTAAATGCCTGAATTATTAATTAAAAAATCTGATTGTTTTGAATGGCCAAACCCGAAAGAATACTTTTCCAACGATCTGGTCTTTTTCTACGCAGCCGATCAATGTATTGCGTGAGTCAATTGAACTCTCTCGCATATCACCGAGTACAAAATATTGTTCTTGAGGTACTTGGAACGGAAATTCCAAGTCACATTCACCCACGGAAAGATTTTGTGCATACGGTTCGTCCAATTTCTCACCATTGAGATATACTGTACCGTCTATATCTATCTCGATCCAGTCACCGGGCGTACCGATTACTCTCTTGATGAGCAGCTTATTGTTCCAAGAAAATCCGCAAAGCTCACCTCTGTCAAAATTTGTGGTTTTGGTGAGCAGAACAATATCTCCGTTCGACAAAGTCGGTTCCATACTTGTCCCTTCAATTTGAAGAACAGGAAGGATAAGCGTTGCAATAAGTACCGCAACAGCGGCTACAATGGTTAAAACATAAACCGTTCCGCCAAGAGCTTTGTTATACGCTTTTTGGCGACGATACCGTTTTCTTTCAGTTTCAACCTGTTGTTTGGTTGGGAGTGGTGTGGTTCGCTTTTTTGTGTTCTTCATATTTTTTCTTAATAACTGTCAACCGAATCTATGTTTGCGAGATAATCTCTTACACTATGACCGGCTGTTGACTCTTTTTTTGCCTGCGTGGAGATTCGCTCTGCTTCTTTTTTGGCCTCTGCAATAATTTCCGCTGCTTCACTGTGTGCTTTTTTTAAGATCTGCTTACGTTCTGCTTTGACTCTAATTTTTATTTCGTCCAAATAGTGCATTGCTGCATCCTGTGCAGCCTGCATTACTTTATGAATTTCAAGAGATGCCTCTGCAATATTACCTGCCTTTTTTAAGCGAAGTCTTTTGTCGTTTAATGCTTTTGCAAGCTTTACATTATCGGACAAAAGCTCTTCCTGTTTGATTTGTAACTGGTATATGATATCGATCAGTTGAGAACGGCTCAACCGCTTAAATTCTTTGTCTGTCATCTTGCCGTTCCCCCTTTTTTGATGTGCAGTATTTCAGTCGCAGATATTTTGTAATTATTGATTATAAAAAAACTTGTTGTTTTTGTTTTTTTGATGCGATGTGAAAAATGATGTAATATTACATAGTTAAAGTTTTTTGACATATTATTATATACCTTATTATACTCCTTATTTTTGGTTTTTTCAACACTTTTATTATGTAATTATTTATTATTAAATTAAAAAATTAAATTAAAAAATATTGATTATTTTCACATTTTGTTTGTGCCTTTTTTGTTTTTTTCTTATTGACAATTGTTGTCACATCATGATACAAAAAGATTGACAAATCAAAGGGATTGTAGTATACTTATTGTGAATACCAAAAAATAATTTATACAGTATTATTTATATATTACATATTGAAAGAGAGAAATGATAATGAGTAATGTTCAGCTTCCTTTTATCCCAAAATTTGAACAGTCAGAAAGAATCAAGGTTCTGGAAGCAAGAAACCAGGAGCTTGGAACAAACGGTCAGCGTCAGTACGATACATACGGTGACCACCGCTGCTGGCTCAATATAGGTCCTTTCCCGAAGATGGATGAACTTCCGTCAAGAGTACAGGGATACCGCATGGATAACGAACAGTGGGGTGCGGACTACGCATTTATGCTTGACAATACAGAAGAAGCAATCTACCCCTGTGAAACTATCGTTGGTGAGATACACTGGGAAGTAAAGTGCATCCGTCCCATGAATTTCAAGAGTGCGCCCAATTCAGATGAAATCGAAGAACTTCGTGAAAGATCAAAAAAGCTCGGCGGACATCCCAATGCATACGGTCATACTTGTCCTGATGTTAATATTGTTCTTACTCAGGGATACGATAAGATCCTTGAAAGAATCCGTAAGTCTCTTGCAAAATACACAGAGCTGAAGAATGAAAGAAGAGCAAATTACCTCAGAGGTCTTGAACACATTTGTTGTGCTTGTATCAGATTTATCGAGCGTTATGCTAAGCTTGCAGACCGTCTCGCAAATGAAGCAACAGACGAGAGTGAAAAGGCAAGATTCAGAAAGATCGCAGATTGCTGTGCAAATATCGCTCACAAAGCTCCTGCCACATTCTATGAGGCAGTGCAGACTCTCCAGTTTGCGATTCTTTTCGACCGTTCTGTAGGACATGGTAACGGTTACGGAAGAATGGACCTTTATATGTATCCTTTCTACAAAAAGGATAAGGATGAGGGCAAGCTCACACGGGAAGAAGCTCGTGAATACATCGCTGAAATGTATATGAAGCTCCGCGGACAGTTCTTCTCATTCGGCGGAAGACTTGAAGACGGAAGCGACGCCACAAACGAAATGAGCTGGGTAGCACTTGAGGCGTATGACCTTGTCGGTGACTACAACAACCTCGGTGTAATGTGGCACAGCGATATTGATAAGGATTATTATGACTACGCATGTGATGTTCTTGCTCGTCACGGAGAGAGCATCCCCGTACTTGTTAACTGGGATCTTATGTACGCTGCACAGCTTCGTAGCGGTATCCCGGAAAGCGAAGCGTGGAAGGTAGTATACTCAGGCTGTCAGTGGTTCTGCATCCCCGGTCAGGAATGGTGCGGACATGACACAAGTTACCTCAACCTTATCACTATTATGGAACGTGCTCTTGCGCGCGGTGCAAAGTACGAGCAGTACAGAGGAAACAATGGTGAGCCTATCGACTTTGAAACATTCTATGGATTCTACGTTGAAGAGCTCCACCGCACAATGCGTGCATTCCAGGATGTTGAAGCGGCAATCGACAGAGTTCGCGGATATACTCAGCCTGAAATGTACACATCAATGATCTCCCACGGACCTATTGAGAGAGGTCTTGATATGACAGCTCCTCGCGGTGTTGATATTCAGTATACATCACTCAATATTGCAGGTATCGTAAACGTTGCGGACTCCTTCATTGCGCTCAAGAATCTTGTTTTTGATAAGAAGCTTTATACCTTCAGAGAAGTTGTGAACGCTTGCAACAATGACTGGGAAGGTAATGAGATCATGCGCCAGAAGTTCCTGAATCAGCCGAAATACGGAAACGGTATCTCCGAAGTTGACGATATGTATGTAAGACTTTGCGATACTCTTCAGGAAGTTGCTGAAGGATATGTAAACCAGAGAGGCGGTCAGCCGATGCGTCCGTCACTTTATTCGTTCATGTCTCATCTTGAATCTAAGGACGACGTTGGAGCAACACCCGACGGACGTCATAAGGGTGAAGTTTTCGCACAGGGTATCAACCCTCAGGCAGGTATGAGCAAGAAGGGACTTATTCCGTTTGCAAATTCTGCATCAGCGGCAGATATGAGAAAGTTCCAGGGCGGTTCTATCCAGGTAGATATTCAGCCCAAGTTCTTCGACGGTAAGGAAGACAGATATTCCTATATCCGCAATTTCTCAACAGCGTTTTTCCAGGGCGGCGGTATGCAGATCAATATGCATATTATGGATCTGAAGAAGCTTGAGGATGCAATGGATCATCCCGAGAAGCCCGAATACAGAAATCTTGTTGTTCGCGTAACGGGTTACTGCGCAAGATTCATTACAATGTCCAGAGAATATCAGGAAAACTTCGTTTCAAGAATGAACCATTCTTCAATGAACTGATAGAAATTATATAAAACAGAAAAATTGGGGGAGGTACTTCGTGCGAGTATCTTCCCCAAAAGTGAATTTGATAATATTTATTGATGGAGATAATATGCAGAAAGAAACTCTTTTAACTATAGATGTGTCCCACGGTACAACACACGACGGTCCGGGTATGAGAACAACAGTCTTCGTGAAAGGCTGCCCGCTTCATTGCCTGTGGTGCCAGAATCCCGAGAGTATCGGGATAAAAAATGAAGTTTGGTGGTCACAGCCGGATTGCATCGGTTGTGAATCGTGTATGAAAGCTTGTCCGAACAGCGCAATTTTCGGAGATGAGCGCGGTATTCATGTTGATAGAACGAAGTGTGCGGTTTGCGGGACTTGTGCAGATACGTGTCCTTCTTCGGCTATGAGCAGACAGGGCGAAGAATATACGATGGATAAGCTTATGCGTGAGGTTTTGAAAGACCGCCTTTACTATAAGCAGTTCGGCGGCGGTGTGACTTGTTCCGGAGGAGAACCGCTTCTCCAGTATGAGTTTGTTTCGGAATTTTTTATGAATCTTCAGGCTGAAGGTATATCAACAGCTCTTGACACTTGCGGATGTGCTCCGCAGAAGAATCTTGAAGCTATTCTCCCGTATACCAATTACATTCTCTACGATATGAAGATATTTGATTCCGATAAGCATAAGGAATTTACCGGGGCGGAGAACAAGCTGATTCTTGAAAATCTTCTTTATGCGGCTGAATATGTACGCAGGGCGGATCATCCGATGGAGATCTGGATCAGAACTCCTCTTATTCCGGGTGCTACTGCGTATGAAGAAAACATAGCGGGAATCGGCGAATTCATTCGTGACAATATTCTTGACGTGGTAACACGCTGGGAAATGTGTGCGTTTAATGGAGTTTGTACCGCAAAATATGACAAGCTTGATATGAAGTGGGCATATGACGGACAGGGGGCTATGGCGAAAAGTGAAATCGAGCCGCTGAAGCAGACCGCACTGAAGTACGTGTCTGAGGAAAAGCTCCTTGTTACAGGAATGGTACGAGAAGACGCTTGAGTGATCCGATGAAAGAATAACTTAGAATTTAAATAGGTAGAGGAATAAAAATGAAAAACGTTTTGCTTCTTGGAGATTCCATAAGATACGGAGCTAAACCAAACAGCCCGGGATACGGAATTTGCGTTAAAGAAAAGCTTGAAGGAATAGCTAACGTACTTGCTCCGAGTGACAACTGCAGATTTGTGCAGTACACGCAGAGATATTTGTATGATTGGGCAAATGAAATTGAAAACAGAGATGAGATAGATGTTATCCATTGGAATAACGGTTTGTGGGATGTTCTTCGTATGAACGGAGATGAGCCGATGACACCGCCGCATATCTATGTGTACTTCCTCGAAAGAGTATATAATATGCTTGTGAAGCTTTTCCCGAACGCAAAAATCATTTTTGCTCTTTCCACCGCGGTTATAGAAGAGTGGGCAAATCCTAATTTTATAAGACTTAATTCAGATATTGAAATTTTCAACGACGAGGCAAGAAAATTGATGGATTCTCTTGGGGTTGAGGTAAACGATCTTTATTCTTTGACAAAAGATTTTGATCAATCTCTTCACTCTGACTGGGTGCATTTCGGTGCAGAGGGATCTGAGATCATAGCGTGTCAGGTTGTCGAAAAAATAAAAGCTGCACTGCAGGACTGAACTATAACAGATAACAAATTGTATAAAAAATTAATATACACAAAGGGGAAACGACAGTGATCAGAGTAACAGATGAATTCTTGAAGCAAATAGATGAGCTGGGCGAGAAGAGAAAAAAAGAAATTCTTGAATCTCGCGACGCTATAGAGATAAAAGGTAACACATATTACGTCAGTGCAGACGGAGACGATAAAAATGACGGTAGATCTCCTGAGACTGCTTGGAAAACTCTTGAGAAGGTAACTGATGCGGATCTTTCTGTCGGAGACGGTGTTCTTTTCAGAAGAGGTGACATCTTCCGCGGCTTTGTTGACGTGCACCCCGGTGTTACATACGCAGCTTACGGATGCGGGGATAAACCGAAGTTCTACGGATGGGACAAGAGCCTTGCAGATCCGAATCTTTGGGAGATCTACGATTCCGAGCATAACATCTGGAAGCTGAAAGAGGATATTCTTGACTGCGGAACTCTTGTTTTCAATAACGGAGAGGCGCATTCGAGAAAACTTATTCCGTCATACATAAACGGAAAGTTCGTTTGCCGTGAAGATGAAAGTAAACTTTTTGATATAGCTCGTGAAATGACAGAGGATCTCGATATCGTCTGCTTCTATGAGGGAAGAATGACAACTGAGGAAACTCACGGTCAGACATTCCCCATTCCCGATATCGACGACGAATCTTTGGGTGAGCTTTATCTCAGATGCGACCGGGGTAATCCGGGGGATGTTTTCCGTGAGATCGAAGCTGTGCCGAGAAGATCTATGTTTATGGTCGGAAACCGTCCGAATGTTACGATCAATAATCTCTGTCTCAAATACATCGGTGTTCACGCAGTTGCCGCAGGCGGACACTCTGTCGGACTTCACGTTTCCGAGTGCGAGATCGGATGGATCGGCGGATCTATCCAGCACTATCTCGGAACTGACCCAAACTATCCGCAGGGCGGACGCGGTACTGTAACAAGATTCGGAAACGGTATTGAGGTTTACGGTGGATGCGAGGACTATGTAGTCTCCGATTGTTATATTTATCAGGTTTATGATGCAGGTGCAACTCATCAGATCACAACTCGCGGAAAGAAATTCAAGATGACGGGAATCCGTTACGTCAACAATCTCATCGAATATTGCGTATATTCGATCGAATATTTCCTTGAGAAAACAAACGGGGACACCGAGAGCTACATCGACGACTGCGAGATCAGCGGAAATATTATGCGATTCTCAGGTTACGGCTGGGGACAGCAGAGACATAACAAAAATACTCCAGCCCACATCAAAGGCTGGAGCTATGAAAATACAGCATCGAATTATTCTGTACACGACAATATTTTTGATCGCGCCGCTTACCGTATGCTTCATCTTGTTGCAAAGAAGGCGGAGAGCTGTCCCGAAATGTACGACAACACCTATATTCAGAAGCTCGGCTTGCCACTCGGTCAGTACGGCGCAAACGAGATTGAAGAGCCTGAGATCATGACGTTCGACGAAAAAGCTGACGAAAAGATCAGCACAGTTATGGGCGAGCGCGGAGCAAAGGTTTACTTCATTGATTGACGGGGTTGGGATATGAACAAGATTTTGAAGAAAGCTATTCTTTTGCTTGCATTTTTCGGAAGTTTGTCAACGGTTATGCTGACGTGGTCAGACATCCGCGGTGTGCAGACTCTCAACGGAATACAGATTTTGACAGGGAATGTGGTTTTGTCCGCGCTGATCGTCTGTTTGTACTGTGTGAGTGTGTTGTTTTACGAAAAGAACTCGAAGATTTTTTTCTGCACAGGACTGTCAAGTCTCAGTATGCTTTTTGCGATTATGTTCTCGAAATTTGAGAACTGGGGAAGATTTACAAATAATTGTGTCGGACCGTATGTTGGGCTTTGTGCAGTGATCCTGACGATCGTGTTGTTTGTTTTTCTGAATACCAAGGATAAAAGCAATGTGAAATAAAAAATGCCGCACAGATATCCGTTGTGGATAGTGTGCGGCAGATTTTTTTGTCATATCATTCTGGAGATCACGATCGCGAGAAGCACTGAAGCGATTATAAAACAAGAATATCGCAGGATTTTGGCGCATACCAATGCGAAATATGACGGGGACGGGTCGCAATCGTGGAACCACAGCCTGTATCGCAGTGTTTCAAGATACCATGCGACTCGCGGAAAAAGCATAAGCAAAGCTGAGGTGAAGTACAGAATAACCCCGAAAATTGAGAAGAGGACATTTTCTTCAAGTCGATTGATCTTTGCGCTTATAAACGGACCTGAATAAATCCCTGATGTTCCGTCGTCATTTTCAACGATGACGAAACCATCTGAGTAATAAGGATTTTGCGCCTTTTCTTCATTGATCTGCACTCTGAAAATTCCGATAAGAATAACAAACGCAACAATTCCGATAATCGAGATCGTACCGAGAATTTTTTCTATCACAGGAACGTGAAAGTCTTCGGCACTCTCGCTGAGGTCTGAGATACGGTCGGAGAGGTTATCATTTAAGATTTCTTCGTCTTCTTCGGACATTGGATTTCCGAGAACCGCACCGCAGTCAAGACAGGTGTTTCTGTCGTCACTCTGAAGTGCGCCGCACTTTTTGCATTTTTTCATAACATTTACCGTTCCTTTCAAAAAAATTATTATTCTCAATTTAATTATACATTACTGTTTGCTGTTCG
>SVUC01000138.1 GCA_015063455.1 Oscillospiraceae bacterium | reverse complement strand
CCGAGAAGAACGGGAGTTATAGTCTTTTCTGTGTTAGTCATAATTAATCCTTTACGATGTTTTATTCAATAAACTGCTTGTGCCAAGTGAGGAACGTAAATGCTGTCCACATCTTCCGCTGATTGTTTGCGGATCCGTTTTTGTGATCGTCAAGTAGTTTCATAAGTGCTGTCTGATCGAAATATTCTGCTGAGACATCGGAGGCGAAATATTCCTTGACTATATTGTAATACTTGTCTTCTCTGAGCCACTGACGGATCGGCACAGGGAATCCCTTTTTCGGTCTGTGAGCCCATTCATCAGGGAGAGTTTTGTTTGCGGCAGTTCTGAGCACAGCCTTTGTGTCTTTACCGTCGATCTTATATGACGGAGGGAGCATTTGTGCTTCAGACATCACGATCTTGTCGAGATAGGGAACGCGAAGCTCGAGCGAATGAGCCATCGACATCTTGTCTGCTTTTAGGAGAATATCCCCGGGCAGCCAAAGGTTCAAGTCAAGGTACTGCTTCTTTTCAAGCTCAGTGAGTCCGCTTACCTTGTCATAGATCGGACGAGTAATATCTGAGACTGAATACCCGTTCTTGTATTTTCCGCGGAGGATCGACTGTGCTTCATTTTCGGGGAATACAAGAGCCTGACCGATAAAATAATCCTCGGGGCGACCGCTTCCTTTGATAATGAAATCGTGTCCCTTGAAATACGGCAGTTTCTTTGCAGCAGCCGCAGCACCTCGTCTCAAAAATGACGGGATTTTATGATATTTTCGCATCAATGGAGATTCGTCGTACCATTCGTATCCTGCCCAGATCTCGTCAGCACCCTCACCGGAGAGAACAACAGTAACGTGCTCTGCAGCAAGCTTTGACAAGAAATAAAGCGGAACAGACGAAGGATTCGACTGCGGCTCATCCATGTGATACTGGATAGTCGGGAATGCATCAAAGCATTCATCGGCAGTTATGTGCTTGAGAAAATTCTGAATTCCGAGACGGTCAGAAAGCTCTTTTGCCTCACTTGTTTCGTCAAATTTTTCGTAATTGAATCCGACCGAGAACGTATCATTCGGCATAAGAGTAGCTGTGATGTAAGATGAGTCAACACCACCCGAGAGGAACGAGCCTACTTTTACATCACTGATCCTGTGTGCGTTTACCGATTCGTGAACACGAGCATCAAGCTGTTCGGCTGCCTCAGTATAGGAAATAGACGTTTTTTTCGAAAAATCAACATCCCAATAGCGAGTTTTTTCCATTTTTCCATCTTTAAGGGTAAAATAATGAGCAGGCGGAAGCTTGAATGTACCCTTGAAGAAGGTTTCCTCAGTCGATGAATATTGGAACGTGAGATAGGGCCTAAGGGCGTTTTCGTTCACCTGAGGCTTGAACTCCGGATGTTCAAGAAAGCTCTTGATCTCAGAGCCGAAGATCATGCCGCTGTCAGTAAATGTATAGTAAAACGGCTTGATGCCGAACGGATCGCGTGCACCATAGAGGGTATTGGTTTTCTTATCCCAAATTACAAACGCAAACATTCCGCGGAGCTTTTCTGCAAGCTTCTCGCCCCATTCTTCAAAGCCGTGAACGAGTACCTCTGTATCACAGCGAGTTTTGAAGATATGGCCGCAGGCGATAAGATCATCACGAAGCTCCATAAAATTGTATATCTCACCATTGTATACGATTACAATACTTCCGTCCTCATTGTACATCGGCTGAGATCCGTCAGACAGGTCAATGATAGAGAGACGTCTGAATCCGAGCGTGATGCTGTCGTAATCGTTTTCTCCGCTTATATGATAACCGTCGGAGTCGGGACCGCGATGAATAATACGGTCAGCCATTTTTTTGATTACATAATCCCGACGGTCGATAATTCCCGTAAAGCCAATAAAGCCGCACATATATAAAATACCTTTCGGATTGAATTCATTAAATCATTATCCATAATATTATACCACAAAATATTATATAAATAAATACATTAATGTATAATTTTTTCAATTTTGCAAACAAAAACAGGACATGGAGGATTCTCCTTGTCCTGTATCTGATATGATTTAATTATTTTTTCGGATTTGCAAGACGTGTGATAAGGGGCATGACCATCCCGCCAACAGTATTTCCAAGTACAACGATTCCGATTACCGCGAACGATTTGAGTGTAAAGGATTGAGCCGCGAAGAAGTAGAACATATCTGCGATCGAGTGCTCGAATCCTGCAAGAATAAATACAGGAACACAGAAGAAGATAGCGGAGATTGTGTTCTTGACCTTGTAGCAGTAAACTGCTGTGTACATCAGAATTCCGCAGAGTATACCGAGCAGGAAGAGATCGACCACACCGAGTGCGAGCTTCTTCTCAACGAGCCCCATAGCAGCCTCGGAAAGTGTCGGACGGCAGAAATAAATAATTTCTCCGGCGAGGAATGTTCCAAGAAGATTTCCGATCAAGCATCCGATAACTGAGATGATATCTTCTTTTGTGTGGCTTACAACGAGGAATCCGATCTTGCCTGTGAATAGCTGCATTCCGAGCAGACAGATCGAGAGAAGAGCAACGCTGAAGAGGATCGCTCCCATAAAACGATTTTCCTGACACGCCAGAAGAACTGCTCCTCCGATACCGATGAAGAGTCCTGCACCGATACCTTCAATAATACTTTTTCTCATAATGTTTCTCCGATAGTGATTATTTTTATTTATTACATAATACCATATATATATTAATAAACTATGAATATTACGAAATTTTGTATATTAACCATATTATTGTCGCAGTTAATCAAAAAATGTTGTTTACAATATTATTGAAAAAAATTTCATTTTGTGGTATAATAATATAGATTATACAAATGAAGTGAGTGTGACAAGGTGACAGAATTAAATCTCAGGCAAACATATCTTACAACCAAGCGAGCGTTGTTCGATAAATACTACGAAAAACTCAACATTAAACAGCGAGAAGCGGTTTATACAGTGAACGGACCTCTCTTGATCCTTGCGGGCGCGGGAAGCGGAAAGACTACTGTTCTTGTAAACCGTCTTGCATATCTTATACGTTACGGAGATGCATACAGATCAGAGCTTGTTCCTACAGGTGTGAGTGAAGCGATGATCTCCGAAATGAATGAAGCTATGAAGCTCGAGCACGATGAGCTTGGCGAATATCTCACAAGATTTGCAATAAATCCGCCGCAGCCCTGGCAGGTTATGGCGATCACATTCACAAATAAAGCTGCTCGTGAGATAAAAACAAGAATAGCGTCTATCTTCGGTGAAGACAGCGCAGAGGTCGCAGAAATCAAAACAGGTACATTCCATTCAATATGTGTTCAGATACTTCGTCGGTACGGTGAACATATCGGATATGACAGAAATTTCACCATATGCGATACTGACGACAGTAAAAAGCAGATCCAGCTTTGCATGAAGCAGCTCAATATTGACGATAAGATTTTACCTGTAAAAACTGTTCAGAACGCGATCAGCCGTGCAAAAGATAAGCTTATAGGTCCCGAGGAGTTTACTGCTGAGGTGGGAATTGACGCTAAGAAAAAGCAGATTGCTCAGATTTACGAGCTGTATGACGAAAAGCTCAAATCGCAGAATCTCCTCGATTTTGACGATATCATAATGCAGACTGTCAGACTTCTCACCGAATCGGAAGAAATTAGAAATCTTCTCCAGAACAGATATAAATATATCTCGGTCGACGAGTATCAGGATACAAACTATGCTCAGCTTGAATTGACTCTCCTTCTTTCTGCAAAGTACAGAAACATTATGGTAGTTGGAGATAACGACCAGAGTATCTATAAATTCCGCGGAGCTGTTATCGAGAATATTATCAATTTCGATAAGAATTACGAGAACACAGCGGTAATCCGCCTTGAAGAAAACTACCGTTCCACAAAGAACATTCTCGGAGCTGCAAACAAGGTTATCGAGAATAACTCTGGCAGACTCGGCAAGACATTGTGGACAGCAGGGGACGAGGGTGAGAAGATCGTTCTCAAACACCTCGCAAACCAGAATGAAGAGGGCAGATACATTGCAGAAACAGTTGCGGCAGGAGTCAGACAGGGAAGACGCTTTAAGGATTACGCTGTTCTTTACCGTATGAATTCTCAGTCGAGATCTATCGAGCAGTCATTTGCAAAAAGCGGTATCCCATACCGTATGCTTGGCGGTATGCGATTCTTTGACCGCGCGGAAGTCAAGGATATTGTTGCGTACCTTGCACTTATCAATAACCCCAACGATGACCTCAGACTTCGCCGTATCATCAATATGCCGCGCCGCGGTATAGGGGACAAATCAGTACAGATCGCAGAAACTCTTGCGGCTGAAGAGGGCTGTCCGCTCCTTGAATTTCTCAGACGAGCTAAGAGATATAATGCAATATCGTCTGCAACAGCAAATCAGATGGTCAACTTCGTCTATATGATCGATTATTTCCGCGAATGTGCGGATAGAATGAGTGTCTCAGATCTTATTGAGCTTGTTATGGAAAATTCAGGCTACAATAAAATGCTCTCAGAGATGACAGACCGTGCTGAGCGTGACGATAAGCTCAACAATATCG
>SVUC01000008.1:4815-35470 GCA_015063455.1 Oscillospiraceae bacterium | reverse complement strand
CGAGGTCTACCATTGCCCAGTTAGCTTCGTATCTGTCCATTGTGATCTGCATACGTCCGCCGCCCGAGGCGATCTTAACGGAGCAGTTTTCGTCGGAGAGAGAAGCGATGAATTCTTCAAACGGATCAATATATTCGAGCGCAGATGTCTCACCAACGTCACGTCCGTCAAGAAGAATGTGGATTCTGATGTTCTTCACGCCTTCAGCCTTTGCCTGAGAGAGCATAGCCTTGAGGTGATCAATATGGCTGTGTACGTTTCCGTCGGAGAAAAGACCGATGAAATGGAGTGTGGAACCGTTATCCTTAACTCCGCCGATGAGGGACTTCCATGTTTCAGAGAGGAACATCTTGCCCGATTCGATAGAATTCGATACAAGCTTCGCACCCTGAGCGAAAACCTGACCTGAACCGAGAGCGTTGTGACCAACCTCAGAGTTACCCATATCGTCGTCGGAAGGAAGACCTACTGCTGTACCGTGAGCCTTGAGAGTTACCATCGGGTAATTCGCCATAAGCTTGTCGAGATTAGGTGTACGTGCAAGACGTACAGCATTAGCTTCGGATTCGGGAGCGATTCCCACGCCGTCCATAACAACTGTGAGAACGGGACGTGCGCTCAGTTTTTCATTTTTGGTAAGTGTTTTCATATTTGTTTTTCCTTTATATAGATTTATTTTTTTGACAAATTTATTTTCCCCGAAGGATCGTGAACGTATTTATGATCTCCAGACCGCTTTTTTCAGCCATTCTGACAGTCTGAGCAGTACCGCTTTTCCATACAACAGGATCTCTGTAGGCAATGCAAGCGGAGGAGTGATCTACCATATACTGATTCCGCTGCTTCATACAATCGGGTGTTGCAAAATCGTTGACATAAACGACGTAGTCTGCAAGTCCGCGGATACGCTGGTACTCACGGATCGCCGCAGCCGCATCAAAGTACGGCGTTGACACCCATCTTTCAGTCTGATTTCTGCACGGCAGAGCGAGGATCAGCTTGATCTCCCTGTTGTGCTCCGTTGCCCGCAGAACAGTCTGGGCCGCAAGCGTATCAAACCCAAGCGCACCGCCGCAGATGAAATTCCTGTACCCTTTTTTGTAGAGATACGATATAGAGTCCTCAACAACTCTCCGCAGGGGATCAATATGATCACGCGGTATACTCCGATGCCCCGTAAAACAGCAGGAATTATCCCGAGTCATCATTATATTACTGATAAATGCAGAATTATTCATTTTGAAAAATCCTCGTTTCGAGACCGTACAATATGTTTGTCGAAAACCAACACAATGCATCTCGTTTCACGCCTTCTTCTTTTTCTTATTAACGAGTATCATACCGCACAAAAATATCAGAGTACCGCTGATTATCCACGCTGTAACAGGCTCATTAAAGAACAGTACAGCCCAAATGAGAGTAAGTATAACACTCATACTCTGAATAACGGTTACAATAAAAACGGGAATCGTCTTCATCGCTTCGGCAGAAAGGAGAAATGCAGCACATGTGACCATGCCGAGCATCATCAGACCGAAGAGTGCGGAGAATGAAAACTCCCCTGTAAACTCTGCAGTAATCGGAAGCGGCGCCGCCGTGATGCACGCGCAAAGTGCAAACATCGACAAATTCAAATTACAGCTGTCCATTTTGTCAAGAAGCATTTTCTGTGCCACGGTGAAACCCGCAGCCCCTGTACCAGCGATAACAAAAAGCACAAGAGAGATAAGTCCGTCACCGGTGAAAAATTGACCGACCGACTGCCCATTCAGGCTGATAACAATTACACCCGTTACACAAAGTATAACTCCGGCAACAGCAGTTTTCGTAAGTTTTTCTTTAAGAAAAAAGATGGAGAACAGCAGAATGGCAACGCACTGCACAGGCCAGCCGATTATACTGCCGAACGAGTATCCCATAGAGATAGCGTAATTTTCTGTAAGATAATTCACGCATTTACAGATCACACCAAGCCATATGGCAGATCCAGTGAACCGAAGTGATACTTTCTTTTTCGTGATGAGCATAAAAGCCAAAAGAAAGATCACACCGAAAAAGAATCGCGCAAAAGATATCACATCAGAAGAAACCCACGTTTTCGCAAGGGTGACACATGTACCAATGAGAGAAAACATAATCGTGGTGATTATTACATATATGTAACCCATGAACACCGGCTCCTTATAAAATGAATATTCGCCATCCCCCGATTGTAATAATGCAAAATCCCCTAACGCAAGTTATTTTCTGATTTTGTTGACAAGGCGTGATTTTTGTGCTATCATCATTTCAGAACATTTTGATTTGGAGATAATAAGCATATGGGCAGGTGGGATAAATGCGCTTTTTCCGTAACGGTCAGCGACGTAAAGCTTAAAAAATCCGCAGAAGCTGTACTGATCCTGAACGGTTTTAGCGTTCACAGCGACGGAGATATTTTCGTGTGTGACGAAAGTCACGCAAAAAATGTTTTGTATAACGCCGCAGCCGCAGGAATTATCGTACTGTGTGAGTCAGATGAGTACGAAAAAACCTCATCTCACGCAGATCTTCAGAAAAGATTCGGCTCGGGATACGCATTCCTGAAGCGTCCGTTTCTGTACGCAGATCTCATCAAAGCAGCCGATACAGTTGCGTCAGCTCACGATATCATTTCCGCAGAGATCAGCGACGCAGAACGTGAAGCCATCGTCGACCGAGATTCACTCACGATCTCATACAAGGGTGAGAAGGTCGAGCTTACCGAGAGAGAATTCGAGCTTTTCGATTATCTTTACCTTCACCGCGGCGAGGCCGTCAGCCGAGGTGATATTTCAGAAAACGTATGGGGAGACGACGTGTCAGGCGACACAAATATAACTGACGTGTACATCAGCTACCTCAGACGAAAGCTCCGCCGCGTATTCGGAGAAGGAGTCATCGTATCTGTCAGAAACAAAGGATACATCCTGTCTCTGTGATAAAAAATCGAATTTTTGAAACAAATTTCTCCACTCCTTATTATACCATATTTTACCCCGATTTTGACATAGTTTTGTGAAATTTATGCCGTTATTTTTTATATTTTTGATGATAAATCACCCCGAAAATGTTAAAACAGTCTTGACATCAAAGGATGATAGTGTTATAATGCGATCAGTACCCATAATTTGAAAAACATTCGAAAGGAAATATATTTTATGGCAAAAGTTATTCTTTTTGACGGAAGTGCTGAGTCACTTAACAACTGGACCAGACGTGACGGTTCCCCTATTAATTGGATCCACGAGGGAAATATAATCTCTCTCGGTCACGATGATATCGTATCTAAATTTACATACGGAGACGCTCACATTCACGTTGAATGGAGAGAACCCGATATGCCTTACGCATCCGGTCAGGGCAAAGGAAACAGCGGCGTATATATCCACGGCGTATATGAACTGCAGGTCCTCGATTCTTACGGTATTGAAAATCCCAAAAATAACGACTGCGGCGGTATCTACGAAATGTATGCGCCGAGAGTAAATGCTTGCCGTCCCGCACTCGAGTGGCAGACATATGACATTTACTTCCGCGCTCCCAGATTTGATGAAAGCGGAAACGTAACAGAGAACGCATACGTCACAATTTTCCAGAATGACATCTTGATCCACAATAATGCAGAGCTCCCGCACCCCACTCCCGGCGGAATCTCCGATAAAGTATCAGCAAAGGGTCCCCTTCTTCTCCAGGATCACGGCGACCCCGTATCATACAGAAATATCTGGATCGAAGAACTTTAATTAAAAAAATAAAAAAATAAAAGGAAGTATATATTATGGCAAAAGTTGTACTTTTTGACGGAACAGTTGAAGCTCTCGCTAATTGGACAAAACGTGACGGCTCTCCTATTGAGTGGACTGTAGGTCCCAATATGTTCAAGTGGACATACGAAGACGGAACCACCCAAGAATGGCAGCGTCCCGGCAACGTTCTCACAGTCGGACATGATGATATCGTATCCAAATATACATACGGAGACGCTCACATTCATGTTGAGTGGAGAGAACCCGATATGCCTGAGGCGACAGGTCAGTGGAAAGGTAACAGCGGTGTATATATTCACGGTGTATATGAGCTGCAGGTTCTTGATTCTTACGGTATTGAAAATCCAAAAAATAACGATTGCGGCGGTATCTACGAAATGTATGCACCGAGAGTAAACGCATGCCGTCCTGCACTCGAGTGGCAGACATATGACATTTATTTCCGCGCTCCCAGATTTGACGAAAACGGAAACGTAATAAAGAACGCATACGTCACAATTTTCCAGAATGACATCTTGATCCACAATAATGCAGAGCTCCCGCACCCCACTCCCGGTGGAATCTCCGATAAAGTATCCGCAAAGGGGCCCCTTCTTCTCCAAGACCACGGTAATCCCGTTTCTTTCAGAAATGTCTGGATCGAGGAGCTTTGATTTTCTGTAATTTAATAAAAAGGACGTCATCAAGATGTCCTTTTTTCATTTACTTGTAAATTTTTTCAAAAGTGGTTTACTTTTCTCTCCGTATGGTATATAATAATATGAATAGAACAAAAAGACTGTGATCGGAAAGAAAAGGAAGTAATCCGTATGTCCAGAGAATACCGCCATCGGCTGAAAGCGGTATCGTACGATTCCAATGTGCATCCGTGAGTCTGCGCTGTGTGCGCCGCGTGACTGCGTTAAAGGTTACTCAAGTTAAAAGAAGAGTGGAACCGCGATCATTCGCCTCTGTCGGACGTTTATTTTTTGTCCGCGAGGCGTTTTTTGTTTTATTTAAGTCAGAACAAGGAGTTTATTATGAACATAAAAATAAAAAAACGTGACCATGACGGTAAGATGAAAACAGACCTCAATATCACCCTTGAATCATCTCTCGGCAAGACCATATACCGCGAGATCAGATCTATCTGTGATGACATTGACTCCATCTGCGAGAGAGACCCCGCCGCACGCGGAAGAGCAGAAGTGCTCCTTCTCTACTCAGGTGTTCACGCGCTGATCATGTACCGCCTTGCACACGCGCTTCACAAAAACGGTATGAAATTCCCCGCAAGAGCGGTCTCACAGTTTGCAAAATTCCTCACGGGAATTGAGATCCACCCCGGTGCGACTATCGGAAAAGGTCTTTTCATCGACCACGGCTCAGGAGTCGTTATCGGTGAGACCGCGATCGTCGGTGATTACTGCACTATCTATCAGGGAGTCACCCTCGGCGGTACAGGTAAGGAAACAGGTAAGCGTCACCCGACTCTTGGAGATTGCGTAATGGTCGGCTCCGGCGCAAAGCTTCTCGGCAACTTCACCGTAGGGTCTAATTCAAAAATCGCGGCAGGTGCTGTCGTTCTCGGTGACGTTCCCGAATTCTCAACAGCCGTTGGTATTCCCGCTCACGTTGTTAAGCGCGCGGGAGCAAAGGTCGCACAGTCAGCAGACCTCGACCAGGTACATATTCCCGACCCCGTTGAAAATGAGCTGAAAGCTATCCGCGAACGTATTCTCGTCCTTGAAGAAAAGGTCAAAAAAGAATGCTCAGAAAATTGACATCATAAATACAGACACAAAAATTATGAGGGAGTGATAGACATGAAGTGTCCTCAGTGTAATCAAAAAATATATTTAAGTGATGATATTTGTCCGCAGTGCGGATATGATATAAAAAAATACAGAAAAGATCCGAAAACGAAGGTACAGCCCAAAGCCGTCCTGCGCGTAATAGTAGCTGTTGTGCTCTTCATCTCGCTGATGTTTGCAGCACAATCGTGTGTTATCGCAGGTTACTCGTCATCGTTGATGCTGCAAAGCGGATTCGCAGGATCCGATATGTCGGGAATGACAGAAGAAGCTATAGAGAATTTCCTTCTTGACATTATCGAGAAGGTCAACTCGCAAACCGTTCTGATAGTTCTCATCGCAAACCTCATCACGATTCTCGCGGTCTGCCTGATATTCACCCTTCGCCGCAAAAATCCCGCAGAGGAAATGTATCTCAGACGTGTTAATATCGCGCGCATCCCGACATTTGCGATCTTCGGAATGGCACTGAACGTTTTCGTCTCCGTCACATTATCGTTCATTCCCTTCCCCGAATCAATTATCGAAGCATTCGACGCTCAGTATGCGGGAATGTACGGCGGAAACATTTTCCTTGAGATCTTCAGCGTTGCAATAGTTACAGGAATCACAGAAGAGCTCCTCTTCCGAGGGATCGCACTCAAACGCCTCTCTCCCGCAATGGGCAGATGGCCTGCGATAATCGTTTCCTCGATCCTGTTCGGCCTCGCCCACGGAACACCCATTGCAATCGGATATGCAACACTTCTCGGAATCATCTTCGGATACATCTGCACATCATACAAATCGGTAGTTCTGTGTATCGTGTGCCACGTATTCTTTAATCTGTCATCGTACATTCTGCCGCTTGACAATATGAAAGCAATGATCGCGCTGTACATTATGTCGATCGCTGTGATCATACTTTGCGTATACAGATCGTTCATCCGCAGACCTACATTCTACGATATGGTGTTCGACAAAAACGGCGACTACGAATACATCAACGAAACTGAAGAAAAACTGATTGAAGAAGTCAAAGAAGCAAGAGACAGCGACGACATAGATATGCCGCCCGAGAGACTTGAAGAGATCTTCACCGCCTGGGAAAAGCTCCGCGCGGATTATAAAAACGACAAGAAAAAGAAAAAATAAATCGACAAACGAGAGGATATCAAAATGAAGCTTTACAATACACTCACAAGAACAAGAGATGAATTTGTTACACACGAGCCCGGCAAATGCACAATGTACACCTGCGGCCCGACAGTTTACCACTTCGCGCACATCGGAAATCTCCGCTCCTACATTATGGAAGACGTTCTCGAAAAGTATCTCCGCTACGACGGACTTGAAGTGAAAAGATGCATGAACATCACAGACGTCGGACACCTCTCAAGTGATGCTGACACGGGTGAAGACAAAATGCTCAAAGGGGCTAAGCGTGAGCATAAGACCGTTATGGAGATCGCGCAGTTCTATACAGACGCATTTTTCGCTGACTGCAAAAAGCTGAACATCAAAAAGCCAGAGATCGTTGTTCCCGCCACATCATACATTCCCGAATTCATCGAAATGGTACAGGGACTTCTCGATAAAGGTTACGCTTACATCGCAGAAGGAAACGTATATTTTGACACATCAAAGCTCGACGAATACTACGTTTTCAACAAGCACGACGTCGAAGACCTTGAAGTAGGTGTTCGAGACGGCGTTGAAGAAGACACCGCAAAGAAAAACAAAAGCGACTTCGTTCTTTGGTTCACAAAATCCAAGTTCGAGGATCAGGAGCTGAAGTGGGACAGCCCGTGGGGTATCGGCTATCCCGGATGGCACATCGAATGCTCCGCAATCTCGCTGAAGAACCTCGGTGAGTACCTTGATCTCCACTGCGGCGGCATCGACAATGCGTTCCCGCATCACACAAATGAGATCGCCCAGAGTGAAGCATATCTCGGACACAAGTGGTGCAAACAGTGGTTCCACATTCTCCACCTCAACACACAAAGCGGAAAAATGTCAAAGTCAAAGGGTGAATTCCTCACCGTTTCTCTCCTTGAAGAAAAGGGATATTCCCCTCTCGTATACCGTCTTTTCTGCCTGCAGTCACACTACAGAAAATCCCTCGTATTCTCCTGGGAAGGCATGGACGGCACAAAAACTGCCTATAATAAGCTGATCTCCCGCATTGCATCTCTGAAGCTCGATTCAAATGACGCAGTTGAAGAGGAAAAATTTAATGCACTGAAAGCTAAGTTCAAGGACGCAATGGACAACGACCTCAACACAGCTCTCGCTGTAACTGCCCTCTACGATGTTCTCAAATCTGACGCAAATGACGCTACAAAAACCGCGCTCATCGCAGATTTTGATACCGTTCTCTCACTCGATCTCATCGAAGAAGCTAAAAAAGCTCAGGCAGCCAAGGCTGATGCAGCAAAAGCGGCAGCTTCGGGCGAGCTTATGATCGTGTGCGGCTCTGACGGAGTTGACGAATCGCTCAAAGCTAAGGTTGAAGGAATGATCCGTGACAGAGCTGACGCCAAGAAAGCTAAAGACTTCGCCAAGGCTGACGCTATCAGAGTCGAGCTTTCCGCCATGGGTATCGTCCTCAAAGACTCCAAGGAAGGTGTCCACTGGACACTCGCATAAACTCTTTATCTGATGGAGAAAAAATGGATTTCAAAGGAAAATGGATACAACCGAAAGAATTTGACGGACTTGCTCCACTCAACGTTTACCACCGCATCGGCGAGCCGCAGCACGAAAATATCACGCATCCTGAAGAGCTCAAAAATCTCCACATTCATTTTATCAAAGATCTTGTTCTCACAAGAAAATACGAAAAAGTCCTTCTCCGCGTATCAGCGGACGACTACTATAAGCTGAAGATCAACGGCAAATTCGTTTGCCAAGGTCCTGCACAGGGATACTTCTTCAATTATTACTGCAATGAGGTCGATATCACCACGTTTATCACCGAAGGATCGAACACCTTCGATTTTGAAGTATATTATCAAGGTATACTCAACTTTGCTTTTATTGCAGGGGATCTTCGTTGCGGTATGATCTGTGATGTTGTCGGTATAACAGGAGACTCAGAAGCGCTTCTTCTCGCAAGCGGTGAGGATTTCTCGTATTATATCTCAAGCCGCTGGCCCGAGCGACGTCTCTATGACTACGGAACACAGTTTTTTGAGACATACGACGGAACGGCAGAAGAACCCGCCCTCCGTCCCGTCTCGGTGAATATGAATACCGACTACACCTTCTCACCCGAGCCCCTATCGCCAATAAAGGTATATGCCCTGAAGCCGGCTGCAACTGAAATTTTGGAAAACGGTATGATCTTCTGCGATTTCGGACGCGAGACAACAGGCACGCTCAACCTCTCCGCAGCAGGAGAACGTGGGGCACTTATTGACATCTACTACGGTGAGGAAACCGAAGATACGCCTATCCGAACACGGTATAAAATGCGCTGCAACTGCGATTATCACGACACGTGGATAATGGGATCGGCTGAAGATAATTTCGAAGGCTTTGATTACAAAGCTTTCCGATATATAACTGTCGCTCCGCCCGAAAACGTAAAGATCACCGATATTACCGTCGCCGCGCGTCACGCGGAGATCGACGACGATGAAGTCGTGCTCACCACCGATAACAATCTTCTGAGTGAGATATTCGAGATCTGCCGCCACGGTGTCAGATGCGGAGTTCAGGAAGGCTTCACTGATTGCCCGTCAAGAGAAAAAGGACAGTACGCAGGTGACCTCACAATCGCAGGTTCATCTTACCTCTGGCTGACAGGTGACATCAAAATGTATCGCAAAGCTCTCGAGAATCAGATGGATTCTCAGGTGATCGACCCGGGCATCCTCTCTGTCACCCCTGCATCTGCAGTCCACGCGTTTGCTGATTATTCCCTGCAGTTCCCGATCATCGCGCTCCGCGAGTATGATTTCTCAAAAGACAAAGAATTCCTCGCAAAGTGCCTCAGCGCAAGCGAAAAAATGCTCGCTGACTTTGAAGAGTTCAAAGACGATGACGGACTTTTGCGTGACACAAGATTTATCCCCCTTGTCGACTGGCCGACAAATATGCGTGACGGCTTCGATCTCACCACAAAGAAGCAGAGCGTGCTCAACGCTTTTTACGTAAATGCGATCAGATGTGTTGAGAAAATGCGTGATATTCTCGGAATCAAAGCTGAAAAGCGTTTCCCAAAACTCGCCGAAGCATTCAACTCCGTTTTCTTCAACAGCGAGCTCGGTCTGTATGTCGATGCTCCCGGATCAACTCACGCATCCCTTCACTCAAATGTCATTCCACTCTACAGCGAGATCGTCCCAGCGGGGCTTGAAGACAAGATTGCAGGCTACATAGTTGAGCGCGGAATGGCGTGCGGCGTGTATATGTCATTCTTCCTTCTCCGCGCGCTCTGCCGAGTCGGAAGATACGCCGAGGCTTACGACCTTATCGTATCCCGCGGAGAACACTCGTGGTATACAATGGTAAAAGAAGGCGCTACATCGTGCTTTGAAGCGTGGGGAAAAGAGATGAAAACAAACTGCAGCCTCTGTCACCCGTGGTCAAGCTCACCGATCACTGTACTGATCGAAGATATCTGCGGATGGCGCCCAGACGGAACACGAGGTGAAAACCACGCTCCCGACGGCACCGATGTTTATATCCGCCGATTCGACAAATAACACATACATAAGAAATCCCTCTCTAAAATATAGTCTCAGGAAAGGAAGAAAAAATGAAGATCATAGTATGCGGATGTGGAAAAATCGGCTCAACGATCTGTGAAGACCTCGTTTCAGAAGGACACGACGTTGTTGCGCTCGACAACATCCCCTCTGTAGTCTCATCTATCACAAACACCCTTGATGTAATGGGAGTTTGCGGAAACGGAGCAGACTGCGAAACCCTGGGTGACGCAGGTGTCAGCGAAGCAGAGCTTTTCATTGCCGTTACAGGCTCGGATGAGCTCAATATGCTCTCCTGCTTCCTCGCAAAAAAAATGGGGGCACTCCACACGATAGCAAGAATCCGAAATCCCGAATACAATGACAAATCCCTTGATTTTATGAAGCGCGAGCTTGAGTTGTCGATGTCGATCAACCCCGAGCTCCTCGCCGCAAAAGAACTTTACGATATACTGAACATTCCAAGTGCTGTTAAGGTTGAATCATTCGCCCGCCGAGCATTTGAGATGATCGAGCTGAGGATCAAGGAAAACTCACCTCTTAACGGACTCGTTTTGAAGGAGCTCAGAGAAAAGCACAAAACAAAGGTCCTCATCTGCGTTGTTCAGCGAAATGATGATGTATATATCCCCGACGGTAATTTTACACTTCAGGAAGGGGACAAGATCGGTCTCACAGCTTCTCCTGCTGAAATGAACAAATTCCTTCGTTCGATCGGATTAATGCAGAAAAAAGCGCGCGACGTTATGATCCTCGGCGGAAGCCGAACCGCATATTACCTCGCAAAAATGCTTGAAGCGAGCGGCAGCGGTGTCAAGATCATCGAAAAGAATCCCGAAATTGCCCAGTCTCTGAGCGATTCGCTGAACGATACCGTAATTATTCAAGGCGACGGTTCTGAGCAAGAGCTTCTCCTTGAAGAAGGGATCGCCAATACAGATGCGTTTGTTACCCTCACCGGAAACGATGAACAGAACATCCTTATCTCCATTTACGCAGCATCTCGCGACGTTCCAAAGGTAATATCAAAGGTAAACCGCAACGAGCTTGCATCAATGGCTGAAAAGCTCGGGCTTGACTCGATCATCTCCCCGAAAAAGATCATCTCAAACATCATTGTACAGTACGCCCGCGCACTTGAAAACTCACGCGAATGTCAGGTCGAGACTCTGTACAAGCTCATGGACGGTCAGGTTGAGGCACTTGAATTCCACGTCAGAGAAGACTCACGACTCACAGAAATCCCTCTCCGCGAGCTGAAGCTCAATGATAACATTCTTATTGCGGGAATTATCCGCGGCAGACGTACCATCGTCCCCGGCGGTAATGACGAAATTCTCCCCGGAGACCGCCTTGTCATCATCGTTGAAAATCAGCGTGTCCGCGATCTTGCGGATATTCTGAAATAAGTCAGGGGTGAGAGTATGAACCGTAAAATGATTTTTTACGTAGTCGGTCAGATCATCAAGCTCGAAGCACTACTTATGGTTCTGCCGATGGCTTGTGCCCTCATCTATGGTGAGTATCGCACGTTGCTCGCGTTTGGAATTACAGTCGCAGGCGCCCTCCTTGTCGGCTGCCTTATCACATTGTCCACAAGAAAGTGCGACCGTACGATCTACGCCCGTGAAGGATTTATAATCTGTGCGTTTGCGTGGATCGCAATGTCAGCGATCGGTGCTGTTCCGTTCGTGATCAGCGGAGATATTCCCTCATACACCGACGCGTTTTTTGAAACGGTCAGCGGATTTACTACAACAGGTGCATCAATTCTTGCCTCTCCCGAGCCGCTGTCTCACGGCGCTCTCTTTTGGCGAAGCTTCACACACTGGATCGGCGGTATGGGAGTTCTTGTCTTGATGATGGCAGTTATCCCGACAAACAACGATCGCTCGATCCATATTATGCGCGCTGAAATGCCAGGTCCGATCGTCGACAAGATCGTCCCGAGAGTCAGAAACACAGCTACGATCTTGTATCTAATATATGTTGTAATGACATTTGTGCTCACTCTGTTTTTATTGGCAGGCGGAATGGATCTCTTTGCAGCTCTCACGCACGCATTCGGAACTGCCGGCACTGGCGGATTCGGCATAATGGGAGACAGCATTGGAAGTTATTCTCCGTATATTCAGTGGGTTCTCACAATCGGTATGCTTGTTTTCGGTGTCAACTTCAATCTTTATTACCTTATTCTCATCAAAAAATTCAAGCAGGCGATCCGCAGTGAAGAATTGTGGGTATATATCGCCATAGTAGTTATCTCGGTTACCGTAATTGCAGGAAATATTGCCTCAATGTACCCGACAGTCAGCGAGACTGTTCGCTACGCAGCGTTCCAAGTGGCGTCAATCATCACAACAACAGGATATTCAACTACAGACTTCAATCTCTGGCCAGGATTCTCGAAAACTCTGCTCCTTATGCTGATGTTCATAGGAGGATGTGCGGGATCTACAGCGGGCGGTCTAAAGGTATCCCGTGTGGTAATTCTCGGCAAAACGATCAGACGTGAGCTGAAGGTAATGATCCACCCCAGATCAGTTCCCTCAGTAAAGCTCGACGGAAAACGTATCGACGACACGACAAAAAACGGTGTTTGTTCGTACCTTGCGCTGTACATTATTGTGTTTGCCGTCATACTGTTTTTCCTGTCTCTTGAACCGTTCGATCTTGAAACAAACATCTCCGCAGTAGCAGCATGTTTCAATAATATCGGTCCGGGTCTCTCAGGTGTAGGACCAATGGCAAATTATTCTGCTTATTCAGCAGCATCAAAATATCTTCTCTCAGCCGCAATGCTCCTCGGAAGACTTGAA
This sequence comes from Oscillospiraceae bacterium, assembly GCA_015063455.1. Lineage (GTDB taxonomy): Bacteria > Bacillota > Clostridia > Oscillospirales > CAG-272 > UMGS1696. The sequence goes on along the minus strand of SVUC01000008.1, from coordinate 22,373 downwards.
CTGTATCCTCTGATACTCTCGTTCTCACCGTCTACCTGGATCAAAAAATAACAGAATATACTAAAATATTCTTGAAGCTGTGCTCAATATGTGATAAAATATTAGCATAAGCATCAAGGATATTTTTTATTGACAGATCAAAAGGGACAAAACTATGTTATCTGTAACTCATTCAGCCGCAACATTCGGTTCAGACGGCTACGAAGTGATCGTCGAATGCTCGGTCAAGCGCGGACTTCCGCTGTTCGAGATCGTCGGCCTCCCTGATACCGCTATCAGAGAATCGGAAAAGCGTATCTTTACGGGAAGCGAATCGAGCGGAATCGTCATTCCGCCTGCTGAAATTTCAATAAATCTCGCTCCTGCCGGAACAAAAAAAGAGGGTACAGCTATTGAACTCGCCGTACTCGCAGCAATATATCAAAGCCTCGGAATTATTTCGTGCCATACAGACGAGATGTCGTTTATCGGTGAGATCTCATTCTCGGGTGATATCCGTCCCGTGAAAGGTGTTCTCGGTATGACTCTCGCCGCGATAAAGAATGGTCGACGCGAGATCTTCGTTCCGAAGGATAATCTGAAAGAGGCATCTGTCGCTTACCGCGAGGGCATCTCGATCTACGGAGTCGACTGTATCAGCGAATTCGTAGAGCATCTGACAGGCAGACAACCTCTTGAGCCTGCACAGACAAATCCGTATGAAATGCTCGAGAATCACATCTCCTCAGACGATATGTCTCAGATAAAGGGTCAGTACCGTGCAAAGCGCGCGATGATCACCGCTGCTGCCGGTTCACACAACATTCTACTCATAGGCCCACCAGGATCGGGCAAATCAATGCTTGCGAAAAGACTTCCCACCATCCTTCCGAAAATGACGTATGAAGAAGCGCTTGAAGCCACAAAGATCTACTCGGCATCGGGAATGCTTTCGGAGGATCTTCCGTTTGTGCTCGAGCGTCCGTTCAGATCTCCGCACCATTCGCTAAGCACAGCGGCACTCGTGGGCGGCGGAAAAATCCCATCTCCGGGGGAAATATCCCTCGCTCACAACGGAGTTTTGTTCCTTGACGAATTCCCCGAGTTCCGCAAGGATGCACTTGAAGGGCTTCGCCAGCCGATCGAGGACAAATGCGTCACGATCACCCGTGCGGCAGGCCGCTTTACATATCCGTCATCGTTTATGATGGTCTGCGCGATGAATCCGTGCAAATGCGGATACTACGGAAGCCGTGACAAAAAATGTACCTGCAAGCCGAACGAGATCCGCGATTATCTCGGACGTATCAGCGGGCCAATGCTTGACAGAATCGACATACAGGTCGAGATGCCCGCACTTGCATTCAACGAGCTTGTCGAAACTGCTCCGTCTGAGAGATCTGAAGTGATCCGTCAAAAAGTTGAGGGGGCACGCGAAGTCTCCCGCGCAAGATTCAAGGAAGCGGGATTTGCAGATTATGCGGTGCGATCAAACTCATTGATGCAGACCGACGAGCTGAACGAATTCTGTGCGCTTGACGAGGAGTGCAAAAAGATCATCGAGGGAGTTTTCACAAAAACAGGACTCTCAGCGCGAGCGTATGACAGGATCCTCCGAGTCGCGCGAACGCTTGCCGATCTCGATGCAGTTGAGCGCGATGTTTACACCGAGGACGGCATGATCGGCGGACGACTGAAGAAAAAGCACATCGCAGAAGCCGCGCAGATGCGTGTTCTCGACAAAAAATATTGGTAAATAAAAATAAGCCATACGAAACAGTTTTATGTTTCGTATGGCTTTTGTTTTTCAATTATTTTGCAACCTCTTCCATGATGTACGCTTCGAGAATATCTCCAACCTGGATATCGAGGCACTTTTCAAGTCCGATACCGCACTCGTATCCTGTTGCAACTTCACGGACGTCATCCTTGAATCTTCTGAGTGAGGAGATCTTGTCTTCCATAATAACGATACCGTCACGAACGATTCTGATCTGAGACTGACGTGTTACCTTACCATCCTGAACGTAAGATCCGGCAATCATACCGACACCGGGAACCTTGATAGTCTGACGAACCTCAATGTGTCCCTGAAGAACTTCCTTGAATGTCGGAGCGAGCATACCCTTCATAGCGGCTGTGATCTCTTCGATGCACTCATAAATGATGCGGTATGTTCTGATGTCAACGTTCTGTCTCTCAGCTGAGTCGATCGCACCCTTATCGGGACGTACGTTAAATCCAACGATGATCGCGTTAGATGCAGCGGCAAACATTACGTCAGATTCTGTAATTCCACCGACAGCGGAGTGAATAACGCGAACGCGAACTTCTTCTGTTGAGATCTTCTCGAGAGAAGCCTTAACAGCTTCCGCAGATCCGCCAACGTCAGCCTTAACTATAATGTTAAGTTCCTTAACACCTGCGGCGATCTGACTGAAGAGATCGTCAAGGTTAACCTTAGCATTAAGCTTGAACTGTTCTTCCTTAGCCTTTGCTTTTCTCTGATCAGCAAGTTCACGAGCCATTCTTTCATCTTCAACAGCGTTGAATTCGTCACCTGCGAGAGGAACTTCGGAAAGACCGATGATCTCAACGGGAACTGAAGGTCCTGCTTCCTTGAGCTGCTGACCTCTGTCGTTTGTCATCGCACGAACGTGACCTACAGATGTACCCGCGATCACGATGTCACCTGCTCTCAGAGTACCGTCCTGAACAAGAACTGTCGCAACGGGGCCGCGGCCTTTATCAAGCTTAGCCTCAATTACTACACCCTTCGCTCTCTTTGCGGGGCTTGCCTTGTATTCCTTAACTTCAGCGATGAGAAGAATATCTTCAAGAAGGTCTGTGATACCCATACCTGTGTGAGCAGATACGGGAACACACATAATATCTCCGCCCCATTCTTCGGGAACGAGATCGTACTTTGTAAGCTCAGTCTTAACTGTCTCAGCATTTGCGTGAGGTTTATCCATCTTGTTGATCGCAACGATGATCTCAACACCTGCCGCTTTCGCGTGGTTGATAGCCTCAACTGTCTGCGGCATAATACCGTCGTCTCCCGCTACAACGAGGATCGCGATGTCAGTGCACTGAGCACCTCTCGCTCTCATAGCAGTAAACGCTTCGTGACCGGGAGTATCGAGGAAGGTGATATCCTTACCGTCGATGTTTACTCTGTAAGCACCGATGTGCTGAGTAATACCGCCGGCTTCTCCTCTTGTTACGTTTGTATGTCTGATTGCGTCGAGTATAGATGTCTTACCATGGTCAACGTGTCCCATTACACAAACGATAGGAGCGCGGATCTCGAGTTCTGCCTCAGATGTGGGTTCTTCCGAGAAGAGCTTTTCTTCAATAGTAACAGTTACCTCACGAGTTACCTGAGCACCGAGCTCGTCAGCGATAAGGTAAGCTGTATCGAAGTCGATCACCTGGTTAACGGTTGCAAGAACGCCCATCATCATAAGCTTCTTGACACACTCAGCGGCTGTAACCTTGAGTCTCTGAGCAAGCTCCCCTACAGTGATCTCGTCGGGAATTGTGACCTTGAGAGGCTGCTTCTTCGCTTTTTCGAGGTTAGCCTTCTGGAGCTTTTCCATAGCGATACGCTCTTTGTCGGACTTTTTGCCTGTACCTCTGTTGTCACCCTTCTGATTCTGCTTCTTGAGCTTCTGCTTTGTTGTCTGTGTATCGTCGATCTCGGGTGAGAAAGTTTCAAGTCTTTCGTCGTACTTGGAGAGGTCAACAGATGTAGTTCTTGTATCTACTACGCGGGTAACACCTGTTCTCTTCTTCTCAATACCCTGCTCGATCTTCGGCTTCGGCTGAGGCGGAATGGGTGCACGGTCATTTCCGGAATCTTTATCCCTGAACTGTCCGCCCTGGCGATCATTCTGAGGTCTGTTCTGCTTGAAATCACGTCCGCCATCCTTCTGGAATCTGTCACCTGCGGGACGATCACCGAATCTGTTGTTCTGGCGGTCACCGTACTGACGGTCAGTGCTCTGACGATCATCGTTTCTGCGGAAGCCGGAATCATTTCTCTGCTGTCTGTCGCCGAAACGGTTGTTGTCATTACCGCGTCTGTCAGGTCTGTCAGACTTGAAATCTCCGCGATTATCGTTCCTAAAGTTCTGCTGAGCACCGTCATTTCTCGGCTGTCCCTTAGCAGCTTCAGCTTCCTGAGCTTTTTTCTTTTCCGCTGCAGCTTTTTCTGCGGCCTCGCGTGCTGCCTTCTCTGCTGCGGCTTTCTCTGCAGCTTCACGTGCTGCCTTTTCTGCTGCGGCTTTCTCTGCAGCTTCACGTGCTGCCTTCTCTGCTGCTGCCTTTTCTGCTGCTTCACGTGCTGCCTTCTCTGCTGCGGCTTTCTCTGCTGCTTCACGTGCTGCCTTTTCTGCTGCGGCTTTTTCTGCAGCTTCGCGTGCTGCCTTCTCTGCAGCGGCCTTTTCTGCAGCTTCACGTGCAGCCTTTTCCTCCGCAGCCTTTTCCTCCGCTTCGCGAGCGAGTTTTTCTGCTTTTTCATCAGACATCGGGAGAGTGATCGCTGTCTTACCGTTCAGATAAGAATCAATATCCTTTATCTGAGTACCCCCTGTCATATTTGCGAACAACAAGTTGACCTCATCTGGTTCAAGGGTAGCGGAATTGCTCTTTCCCGCGATACCGATCTCCTCGAGTCGAGTGGTAAGTTCCTTCGGCTTAACACCGAGATCCTTTGCAAGCTGACTGATCCTGAACATCGAATTCGACTTCGTTGCCATTTAGTATCATCCTTTCCTTCTTACACAAAGCGTTATGTGTCAGCGTTTTCCGCCAACTGATCTGCCCCGCCGCAGTTTTCTCCGCACATGCTCCCGAGCTCATCGAAAACATTCTTCCACGGACCGCGTCCACCAAAGGCGGCAGCTGCACACAACGATCTCTTACCGAGCATATGTGCAATAGCTTCGCTGTTGTATTCGTTAATTATAAAGTATTTTACATTGTAGTGTGTACATTTGTCTGTGAGCTGTTTTTTTGTTCTTTCCGATGCATCTGACGCGATGAGCACGAATTTTGCCCGTCCCCGTCTGATCTCACCGAGGACAAGATCAAATCCTGTTGTAACACCGCCGGCCGCCACACACAGTCCGATATTTCCTATATTCATCTATTGATCATTCTCCATCATCGGTATCGGCAAGCGACTCTTCAAGACGAATCTCTTTTTCAAGCTCCGCGTAGATCTCATCGCTGATCTCACATTCAAGAGAGCGCTTGAGAATTCCGGATTTTTTTGCCTTTTTGAAACAAGCTTCGTTTTTACAAATATATGCGCCGCGTCCGGATTTTTTTCCGGTAAAGTCTATTGAAATGTCTCCCTCCGGAGAACGAACCACTCTGATGAGCTCTTTCTTCGGGAAAGAGGTCTGACATCCGACGCATTTCCTCTCAGGGATCTTCTTTTTCGGAAGATTTTTAGGTTTTGTTCCTGCCATAATTCACTCCGATTGCTGAAGGATCAGCTTCTTACACCCTTGATGTCGATCTTGCATCCTGTGAGCTTAGCGGCAAGGCGAACGTTCTGACCTTCCTTACCGATTGCGAGTGAGAGCTGGTCTCCCGAAACCTGTACTTCCGCACTTCTTTCGCCGTCGAACTCAACGGAGAGAGCTGTTGCGGGAGAAAGAGATGCCGCGATGAATTCCTCGGGGGATTCGGAGAACTGAATAACGTCGATCTTCTCGCCTCTGAGTTCTTCAACGATAGAGTTGATTCTCATACCGCGGTTACCGATACAAGAGCCGACAGCGTCGACCTCGGGATCTCTTGAGAACACCGCGATCTTTGTTCTGGAGCCTGCTTCTCTTGCGATCCCCTTAACGATTACAGTACCGTCTGCGATCTCGGGAATCTCAATCTCAAACATACGCTTGATCATTCCGGGACTTGTTCTGGAAATTGTAACGAACGGACCGTGCTCTGTGTCGCGGTTTACTTCTGTAACGAACACACGGATTCTGTCACCGACATAAAGCTCCTCACCGGGAATCTGCTCGCCTCTGGGAAGAATTACATCAGATGTGCCTGTGTCAACCCACACATCCCCCGTTCCGTCATCTCTCTTTGTAACGATTGCGGAGATAACTTCTTCCTTCTTCTTTTCGTATTCTCTTGCGATGTTGTTCTTTTCAGCTTCTCTGATACCCTGCACGATCACCTGCTTAGCGGTCTGTGCGGAGATTCTGCCGAAATTCTTTGTCTTGATCTCGTCTTCAACAACTGAGCCGATCTCATATCTTCTGCTGATCGCCTGAGCATCCTCGTAACTGATCTCAGCCTTGGGATCAACTACTTCTTCAACAACCGTACGTCTCTTGTATACCTTAACGTTTTTCTTTTCCTTGTTGATATCTACTCTGACAGATGCACTGCCGTATTCCTTTTTGAACGCGGATACAAGCGCAGCTTCTACTTTTTCGAGCATATAATCTACGGGGATACCTTTTGTCTTCTCAAGCAGCTCAAGTGCTTCAAAAAGCTCTGAGTTCATGTCAATTCTCCATGCCTTTCGTTAATTTATAGTAATTTATTTATTATTTTTGTTAAAGCTTACCAATTGAATACTGTTTCGCATTTTGCGACAGATTTTCTGGGATAACGTTTTTCCTCTTCACCGACTGTAACAACAACGTCGTCGCCGTCAAGTCCCACAAGAATACCGCGCGCTGACTTTGAACCATCGATCGCGGCGTAGAATTTAAGGGATATCTCCTCACCCGCGCACATTTCAAAATGCTCGGGACGAGAGAGAGTTCTCTCAACTCCGGGAGATGATACTGCGAGCATATACGCATCCTCGATCGGATCAGCTTCATCAAGAAGAGGATCGATTGCGCGGTGCATTTTTTCACAGTCATCAATGTTGATGCCGTCCTCGCGGTCTGTGTCGATCGTGATGCGAAGGATCATATCAGCACCTTCTCTGACGTACTCAACATCCCAGATAAAATAACCGAGGCTCTCAGCAAGAGGCTCTGCGATATCACGGACAGTATCCGCAATGTTCTTTTTCTGTTTCATAACTTACCTTTACTTTTCCAAAAGAAGAGAGTGGACTTTGTTTTGCCCACTCTCTAATAATCGTTATCTTCTTGTATATATTATACCACACGAATATAATTTTTTCAATACAAAAAACAAGTTTTATAGTACAATTTTTCCGCCGCCGAATATCTCCGCTTTGGCATAATTGTCAATGACACGCCACATCAAAGATGCGTGATTCAAAAAATCCCCATTTTTTCGGCAAATTCTGTCAAACTGCCCGCGATGTATTTCATCTCCGATACATCCGCAGGAGATCTTCCGTCGGGAAGGTATGGCTGATAATTCACGAGCGCGCCGTCGATCCCCGCATTCACACCACTCATCCCATCGATCTCGCGGTCTCCGACCATGATCGTCTCAGCGGGCTCAAGACCAAATCCCGAAATAATTGAATTTACCGCATCGGGAGCCGGCTTGCTCGGGAATCCGTCCTCGTCGGTCACAAATCCGCAAAACAAGTCGCGCATACCGAATTCTTCAAGGAATCTTACCGCACCGAGATCACGGTGAGTGTAGAGGAAATTTCTTCCGCCGCGCTTAACAACAGCAGACAGAACAGCCTCCGCATCGTCAAATGGCTTTACCCTCGGCAGAAGCGAGTCTTCCCCGACGATATGCTCGTATTTCATAAAACGGTCGTAGTCCTCGTCGGAGATACCGGTGTACTGTCTCATCGAATAAAATGAAAACTGAAGATGTCTCAGGCACATATCGCGGTCGTACTTGTCAGCAACCCCGCCCTCTTCGAACACACGGAACAGGCAGTTTAATGTATGCGGATACGAATCAAAGATCGTACCGTCAAAATCCCAAATATAGTTTTTGTATTTCATTGAGTTATCTCTTTCTCTGAAGTGATGCTATCCCGTCAGCGAGTCCGTCGATCAGCGCATCTATGTCCTCAGTAGTGTTCGTGTACGAAAGACTTATTCTGATCACCGAGTCCGCGTCACTCGGATCAATTCCGAACGCTTCAAGCGCACCGCTTTTCTTTTTTGAATAAGCCGAGCACGCAGATCCTGCCGAAACATAAACTCCACGCGCGGAGAGGTGATTCAGCATCGTTTCACTTTTTATCCCCGGAAGAATTATACTGCAGATCCACGGAAGCCTATCCCCCTCGGGAAGATTGATCTTCACGTCAAGCTTCTGCAGTTCTCTGTCAAGGTATTCTCTGAGTACGACAACTGCCTCTCTGTTCGCCTCAAAATTTACACGTCCCGATTCTGCAGCAGCAGAAAAAGCCGCGATCGAGATGAGGTTCTCCGTTCCGCTGCGGTAACCTTCTTCCTGCCCGCCGCCCGGCATCACAGGAACGATATTCTTTCTCTTTACCGTTTCGGATGAAATATAAAGAGCCGCCGCGCCTCTTACCGAGTGTATCTTGTGTGCGCTGATCGACAGAGTGTCAACACCGAGAGATGCGGGCGTGAATTTCACTTTCAAAAATCCCTGTACAGCATCACAATGCACTACTGCATCGGGGAAATATTTTTTCACAAGAGAAGACGCGCCTTTTACATCGTAGAGCGCGCCTGTTTCGTTGTTCACAAGCATAAATCCCGCGAAAATCACGGGAGACTTTCTCTCTTTTGCTTCCTCAAGTGCATTTTTTAGGTATTCGAGATCAAGCACACCCTTTGCTGTAGGAACTCTGACGAGCGTGTATCCCTCTTTTTCCAGGAGAAGCGCAGGATTCTCGATCGACGGATGCTCACCTGCAGAAATAATGACCGTTCCGGGATTGTCTCGGTCGCGCTTTTTTGCCCTCGCGCATCCGAGAAGTGCAATATTGTTCGATTCCGTTCCGCAGGAGGTAAATATCACCTTGTCCTGAGTGTGACGAGGAAGCCCGAGTGCCTTTGCGATCGAAGCTCGGCAGTCTTTCAAAAGTGCCTTGGCGTCCATACCAGGCTTGTGAGTCGAGGAAGGATTTCCCCAGATCTCCGCCGCCGCGATCATAGCTGCTTTTGCCGCCTCAGATGGAGATGTCGTCGCGGAGTTGTCAAGATAATGTCCCGTCATACGTTCTCTCACTTCAGAATGAGGAAATCGAGCATTCCCTCAACATCCTCAATATGTGAATCGAAATTCTCGGGAGTTGACGAATAAGTAAAGAGATAAACGGTAGCATTTTTGATAACAGCCGTCTGCATAAACTTGTAGCTGAATTCTCCGAGATTTGCGGTATAAACGTAGGTTTTTCCAAAAACTCCGTTAACGGTCGCGTTCTCCTCGGAAACAATTGCAACATCGCTGAACACAAGCTCGATCTCGTCCTTGTTCAAATCCCACCATTCGTCAACTGTTGTGTCTGTGTGCTCGAGTCCCCACGCCATAACAGATACGCTTGACGGATCAGATTCAGAGAAATACGCACCTGCAGCAGCTGTGGAATAGTCAACAGTCCACTCGTCAGGAACGTAGAAATAAAAATCAGCCTTTTCGTCAGACGCAGTAGTCCATCCCGCAGGAGCTTCATATTCATCCTTTTTGCAGGATGCAAGAGATACAGCGAAGAGCGCCGCTACGATCAAGAGAATAATTCTTCTTTGAAGTTTCATATTTTTAGTCCTTTTCAGATAATTTTATACATATACACAGTAGTATATTTTATATCGAAGATTTTTTCAAGCGAAAAATGTAAATATTAAGTTTCGGAACTGAATCATTCGCAAATTCACAGAAAAATATTCCAATTACGACACATATGTGATATAATTATTATATGGTAAAATGGATTAGTTTTTTCAAACTCCAAAGGAGAAATAAAAATATGCTGAAAACAAAAATTGTTTGTACTCTCGGACCGTCGTCAAACTCTCCCGAGATGATAGAAAAAATGCTCAAAGCGGGCATGAACGTTGCCCGTCTGAATTTTTCTCACGGAACGCACGAAGATCACGCTGAAGTAATAAAGCGGATCAAGGAATCAAGAGAAGCTCTCGGGGTTCCGTGTGCAATTATGCTCGACACAAAAGGACCTGAGATCCGTCTCGGCAAATTCAAAAACGGAAGTGCTGAGATCATCCCCGAGAAGCCGTTCATCCTCACGACAAACGAGGTTGAAGGAGACTCCTCTATCGCAAGCATAACTTATCAGAAGCTTCCCTCTCAGGTGAAGGCCGGAGACCGCATACTCCTCAACGACGGTGCGATCGAGCTTCGCGTTGAGTCCACAACAGATTGCGACGTCAACTGTATTGCAGTATCAGGCGGCACGATCACGAACGGAAAAGGGGTAAATCTCCCGGGAATTCACCTTGAGATGCGCCACCTCTCCGACAGAGATAAGAGCGACCTCATTTTCGGAATTGAGAACGATATCGACATTATCGCCGCGTCATTCGTCAGAACAAAGGACGATATCATCGGTATGAGAAAATTCGTCGATTACAATGGCGGACACGATATCAAGATCATCTCCAAGATCGAAAATACTGAAGGTATCGAAAACTTCGACGAGATCCTCAAATATTCCGACGGAATTATGGTCGCACGAGGAGATATGGGAGTTGAAGTTGATTTCGAAAGACTCCCCGGTATTCAGAAGAGTTTCATCAAAAAATGCTATCAGGCAGGAAAAATGGTAATCACCGCGACTCAGATGCTTGAGTCAATGATCGAGCATCCAACCCCGACAAGAGCTGAGATCTCCGACGTTGCTAACGCCGTGTTCGACGGAACAAGTGCAGTAATGCTCTCGGGCGAGACTGCGGTCGGCAAATATCCTCTCCGCGCAGTTCGGGCTATGGCGAAAATCGCCGAGCAGGCAGAGCATGACGCATTCGCGTCCGACGCTTATCGCTCGATCAAATATGACATAGACTACACCGATATAACCAACGCGCTCTGCGATGCCGCCTGCACAACTGCAGATGATATCAAGGCAAAGGCGATCGTAACCCTTACAACAACGGGTAAGAGCGCAAGAAGAATGTCGAAATTCCGTCCCTCTCAGCCGATCGTTGCGGCGACTCCGAGACTCAAGACCTTCCACCAGCTCGCACTTTCCTGGGGCGTTTATCCCGTTCTCGCACTTGAGCAGGACACATCGGAAAAGCTGTTCCGCCATGCCGTCGACTGTGCGAAGGAGCTTGACCTCGTCTCTCCCGGTGATCTTGTTGTAATCGCCGCAGGAGTTCCTGTAGCAACTCCCGGCAACACAAATATGCTGAAGGTAGAAGTCGTTCACGGAAACGAATAAAAAAGATGAAATGTGAGGATATATGAGATTTTATTATCCCGAATTCAAAACAAAAGCTGTAACATTCAGCTACGACGATTGCCGCGAGCAAGATATTCGCCTGACCGAGCTTTTCAACCGATACGGAATGAAGGCGACATTCAATGTGAACACAGGACATTTCGGCGATGAGGACACAATAGTACGCAGCGGATACACCGTGCCGTTCAAGGTAATAGATATATCCCGCTTCGCTGAGGTTTACCATGGTCACGAGCTGGCGTCTCACACTCTGAATCACCCGTTACTAACATCGCTCAGTGATGAGGACTTTGAGCGTGAGGTGTGTGAGGATGTCGCAAATATCGAAAAGATCACGGGTACACACCCTATCGGATTTGCATATCCCGGCGGAAAACACAACAAAACTGTTGCAGAAAAGCTGAAGTCCCTCGGAATCAAATACGCGCGTACCGTCGGAGACACGAAAAATTTCACTCATCCCGACGATTTTCTCATCTGGAATCCGACGTCGTGCGATATAGCAGATGACATCATCTCCACCGCAGCAAAATTCATCTCGATCGACGAATCAGACGAAAACCTCCCACTTTTCTATATCTGGGGACATTCCTTTGACCTCGATATTCCCGACAGAGATCATTGGGCTGAGCTTGAGTTGATCTGCGCCGCCCTCTCGCGCGACAACAATACGTGGTATGCAGCAAACGGAAATATTTACAATTATCTCACAGCCGTCCGCGAAATCAAATGCACCGATCCGACCGTTAACAATACGGGAATTGATCTTTACATTGAAGAGGACGGAAAAAGATTCGTCTGGCGGACAGGCAAAGAAAAAATCCGGTAAAACGTATATATTTGCTCACAAAAAAATTACTATTTCTTCGTTTTTTTCCTATTGCAAATTATCTTTCCATAAGATATAATTACAATGTAAGTAAATACCGAATACCTACCTTACGAAAGGATTAATTATATGAGCTATTACGATTACATAATCTCACGCGAGCATCGCAAGCTCCGCGAGCCTTTTATGAACGGAGCAGACCTCGCAGAGCAGTTCTCCCACGAGAATCTCTCTCTGATCGAGCGCGCAACAAGAAGATTTGAGCTTCTCGCAAAAGCGCAGACTCCTCACATTTTTGACGGTCAGCAGATCGTTTTCATGCGTTCAACATCCACTCATCCGCAGATCCTCACAGCTGAAGAAAAAGCTGCAATGAAGGAAAAATACCACATTCACGAGCTGGGCGAGATGTCAAACCTCGTTCCCGATTACGAAAGGATCCTCACCCGCGGTCTCCTTGCAGTTCGCGAGGAATCTAACGAATACGCTCGCCGCGAGATCGACGCGCTGATCGACCTCAGCGACCGTTACCGCGAAGAAGCTATCCGCATCGGCCGTGACGATGTTGCCGCAGTCCTTGACGTTGTTCCGCGTTACCCCGCAACAAACTTCCGCGAAGCACTTCAGTTCTTCCGCATTGTCAATTTTGCAATGCGTCTTGAAGGTGTTCACCACGTAACCTGCGGAAGATTCGACAAGTATATGTACCCCTACTACAAGGCTGACTCCGAAAAGTATTCTCAGGATGAGCTTGACGCACTCCTGCGCGATTTCTTCATTTCTTTCAACGTTGACTCCGACCTCTATGCAGGTATGCAGATGGGCGACAACGGTCAGTCCCTCGTTCTCGGCGGTATCGACAAGGACGGAAACGATATCTGGAACGCTCTCTCCGAGGCTTGCCTCCGCGCGTCCGCAGCTAACAAAATGATCGACCCGAAGATCAATATGCGCGTCACAAAAGACACCCCCGCTGAAAGATTTACTCTCGGAAGCCGTCTCACCGCAATCGGTCTCGGATTCCCTCAGTACTCAAACGACGATGTAGTCGTTCCCGGACTTGAGATGCACGGCTACTCCCACGAGGATGCTGTTGAATACGGCGTTGCGGCTTGCTGGGAATTCATCGTTCCCGGAAAAGGATGCGACGTTCCGAACATCGACGCACTCTCCTTCCCTCTGATCGTTGACAAAGTCCTCCACGGCGGATTTGCAGGATGCACAAGTGTTGATCAGCTCAAATCCCTCGTCCGCGGCGAGATCAAGGCAAGATGCGACGAGATCGTTAACGGAAAGAAGGAGCTCAAGATCGTTCCCGCACCGTTCTACTCACTCTTCTTTGATGCACCGAACGGGGATATCTCCGACGGCTCGATCTACAACAACTACGGTTCACACGGAACAGGTCTTTCCACAGCTGCCGACTCTCTCGCAGTTATGGAAAAGTACGTTCTCGCAGATAAAACTCTCACAGCAGATGAACTTATTGAAGCTGTCGACAGCGATTTCGAAAAGCACTCCGAAATTCTCCCCGTACTCAGAAATGAAGCCCCCAAGATGGGTTGTGACGGCGGTGAGCTCGCTGACGAATGGGGCGTATTCCTTCTCGACACATTCTCCGAATGCCTCGCAGGCAGACCGAACGACAGAGGCGGTGAATGGAGATGCGGCACAGGCTCCGCTATGTACTATCTCTTCCACGCAGATGAGATCGGTGCGTCTCCCGACGGAAGACGTAAAGGCGAGCCTCTCCCGACCAACTATTCTCCTTCACTCTTTGCAAAAACAGGCGGTCCCGTATCTGTTATCCGCAGCTTCGCTAAGCCCGACCTCGCAAAGACCATCAACGGCGGTCCTCTCACTCTCGAATTTGATTCTTCCGTATTCAGATCAAGAAGCGCAGAAAACAGCGGCGAGATCTCCGAAGAATCGTGCGAAAAGCTCGGTGCGCTCGTAAAGTATTATATGAATCTCGGCGGACATCAGCTCCAGCTCAATGCTGTTTCCCGCGATGTACTCCTTGATGCTCAGAAAAATCCCGACAATTATCGTCAGCTCATCGTTCGCGTATGGGGCTGGAGCGGATATTTCGTAGAGCTTGACAAGGCTTATCAGGATCACGTTATCGCAAGATGTGAGTACACACTCTGATATGACGGGAATAATATTTGATATAAAAGAATTTGCAATTCACGACGGCGGCGGTGTCAGAACAACAGTCTTTCTCAAGGGCTGTCCGCTCCGCTGCGTCTGGTGCCATAATCCCGAAGGACAGTCGATTCGTCCCGAATTGATGAAGAAAACAGGATGCACAGGGTGCGGCAAATGCCTTGAGGGATGCTCTCACCCCGAATGTCAGCCGTATGGAAGATGCCTTCACGCCTGTCCGCGAGGATTTCTAAGCATCGCAGGCCGCGAGGTCTCAGCCGCGGAGCTTGCAGAACGTCTTGCTCGTGACGCTGAGCTGTACAGAATGAGCGGCGGAGGCGTGACGATCTCGGGCGGTGAGCCTCTGATGCAGGCAGACTTCTGTGTCGAGCTCCTCACACTGCTCAGAGAAAAAGGTATTCACACCGCTATTGAAACGTGCGGATTCGCCCCCGAGGATGATTTCCGCAGAGTAACAGATCTTTGCGACTTCGTCTATTGCGACCTCAAGATCGCGGACAGCGACACGCACAGACGTTACACTGGAGTGCCGAACGAGCTGATACTCAAAAACATCGAATATCTGAGAAGTTCGGGCAAAAAATACCGTCTCAGAACTCCTCTGATCCCCGGGATCACCGATACGGAAGAAAACCTTACCGCTATCAGAAATCTGACCGTCGGTGACGAGGTGGAATATCTCCCGTACAATGATCTCGCGGGTGCAAAATACTCCTATCTCGGACGCAAGTATTCGCTTGATGCACTCGAATAACAATTATTTATTCATTTTTTGACAGTAGGGAAATTCATATGTTAAAAAGAAAAAATACATTCACCCTTGACGGTACTTGGAAATTCATGCTTGACCGTCATGACAGCGGCGGTGAGAACGGATTTATGCTTAAAAATATCGACACATCATTGTGGCGTGAAGCTGAAATTCCGTGTACTTATGAAAAAGCCGCACAGGAATGCGGTGCATATCGCGGTACCGTCTGGTTCAGAAAAAACTTTACCGCAAATTTTGAGGAAAACTATCTTGTATGGCTTGAATTCCTCGCGGTAAACTTCCGTGCAGATATATGGATCAACGAAAAATCTGTCGGTACGCATATCGGCGGATATATTCCTTTCAAGTTTGAAGTCTCATCTTATCTCAACAATGGCGAAAACCTTATTGTTGTTCGTGTAAACAACAGAATGATTCCCGGAATGC
Source organism: Oscillospiraceae bacterium (assembly GCA_015063455.1). Classification (GTDB taxonomy): domain Bacteria; phylum Bacillota; class Clostridia; order Oscillospirales; family CAG-272; genus UMGS1696. The sequence goes on along the minus strand of SVUC01000008.1, from coordinate 6,878 downwards.
TTCCGAATAACCATTACTGGCGCGGATGCGGCGGAATTATCCGCTCCGTGAACCTCTATTCCACGCCCGTATGTTCAATCGACACTGTAAAAGTTGTAAAGAACGGCGACAAGGTAGATCTCACCGCAACTGTGATCAATCACTCGGTAAGTGATGCGAATATCAGCCTCGGACACAAGATTTCCGTAACAGATGACACACTCTCTGTGTCCTCGGAAATTCCCGCAGACTCTGCGGCAGACATTAAGCTCTCCGTTCCCGCAGATAAATATAAGCTTTGGACTCCCGAGGAGCCTGCCATGTACTCGGTCACAACAACTCTCGAATCCGAGTACGGTATGGACGAGGTAAGTGTTACATTCGGTGTGCGTGATCTTGAAGCAAAGGACGGAAAAATTCTCCTCAACGGCAAAGAAATAATTCTCCGCGGTGTCAACCGTCACGAAGATTCTCACCGTACAGGACTCGCAACCGACGTTGAAACATCTGAAGCTGACTTCAAAAAAATCAAGAAAATGAACGCCAATTACGTCCGTTTCTGCCACTATCCTCACAGTGAGGAGGAGCTTGACATCTGCGACCGTCTCGGACTTGTCGTTTTCAGTGAAATCCCTTGCAACGCTACGCTCCACCATACAAAAGAATTCAACGAAGCTGAATCTATCAAGGCGCTTCCTCAGCTTTATGCAAACGCACGGGAAGCGGCTGAGATAATGGTAAAGCGAGATTATAATCATCCGTGTATCTTCTTCTGGTCTGCAAGTAACGAGACTAACGAAACAAATGCGACGGTCCGCGAGATCAACGATGCTCTCATTGAGTATTTCAAGGAGTTTGATCCGTCAAGATTTGCCGTACACGTTTCACAAGGATGTTACTGGCATTACGGAATTAACCAAAACGGTGATCTTTTCAAGCACGATGATGTAATTTGCATAAACGCATACGTTACCGCAGAGCGACGCGGTAAGGAATTCGGAGAAGAAAACTACAAGCAGGCTAAAGAATTCTGGGATCGTTTTATTCCTGAATTTAACGAAAAATACCCAGGAAAACCGATCCTCGTAACCGAATTCGGATACCCGACAACAAACACCAGGGACTCCGTACATGGCGAGAGAGCGCAGTGTGAGACTCTTCACTGCGATATCACGTCAATGGAAGGAAGAGTGGCAGGTTATTCTATCTGGCACTATGCGGATCACGCATGGGAAATAGCAGAGGACAGTACTGTGTATTTCGGCTCGTACGTCAGCCCGTACGGAATATTCACACGAGACAGAAAACCGAAAAAAGCCGTTTCACTTGTAACCGAGCTCTTTGGTCAGTTCAAAGAAAACGATAATAAATAAAACCAAAAGAAAAGACTGTTATCCTGATTTAATCAGAAAACAGTCTTTTTTGTTTTATAATATTTACAGCTTAGCGAGTGCTTCTCCTGCGCTGATCCCGATTGCAGTCATCGCCTTGTTGTTGTAGTGTCCAACGGCATTCGGATTAAAATACGCCGGATCATCCTCAATTAACTTACAGAATTGTGTGAGCATTACAAAATCATTGTCATCCTTGGCAGCACGTTCCTGGGCACGCATGATCTCCTCGTCAACCTTGCGAAGTCCTTCTTCAGTGAGTCCCGGAACCCAGCCTGTAATATAACAGAAATACCCAACCTCTATAATACCGAAAATGTCAATGCCTATGTCCTCTTTAAGCTGATTTTTGTAGTCAACAAGCATATCGTAGTATTCTCTCTCTTTTACCAGAGTCAGAGCATCTGATTCTCCCTGCAGCCACAGATAGTATATCTTGCCGATCTTTCCGACAGTTTTTGCTTTTTCTATACCGGCGAGAATTTTTTTCTTTGCAGTATCGTACTGTTCTGTTCCTCTCAGCCACTCTGATATCTTTGTTCCGCCTCGTGCCGCGTGGATAGCCACAACATCGCGTCCCATTGCTTTCGCGTAAGTGCGGCAGCAATCCGGAAGAATAGTTCCGGACCCCTCTACCGGCGGATACAAAAGAAAATCAACGACTTCTCCGACGGGATGCTTCAGCGGAACCAA
>SVUC01000008.1:0-4805 GCA_015063455.1 Oscillospiraceae bacterium | reverse complement strand
AAAGAATCTGTCAGGTAACGGTATTCGAATGCATTTTGTACTTCATCATTTGGCTGCGGAGTACCCTCTGTCTGTCCCTGCATATTACTCTGACCACCGAAGATTAAAATATCTATTATTTTTTCCATAAGTGTCCCTCTTTTTCTATTCTGAAACAAATCGACTTATATGGTTATTAGATAAGATAACACGGTTAATCATTCCGTATATGATTTGTACTTTAGGTTAATTGAAAAATCTTACTCTTCTATCAGAATCTTTTCAAGCACAGCACTTTCTGCTTTCTTCTCGCCGTTTACGAGCACCTTAAGACCTTTTCCCATACCGTATCTGTCACCGTTCTTATCCCAAATGACAGTCAGATATTTGCCGTGATATAAAATACCGTCGCAGCAGAAGTAATCAAGATCATTCGTGCCGAAGAGAGGATCAATCTCAATAATTTCATCCTCTCTTGCTCTTACACCTGCAAGACCGCTTACTACAAGGTCACAGAATGAGGAATGGTTGTAATGTATTCCTCTTTCAAAACCGCTCCACTTTCCTGTAAACGGATTGAGGAATTCATCAATATAAGGTACGCGGTCACCGTTCTCGTTAGTTGTGTACTGAGAATTTGCGTAAAGCTTCAGAAGGTTGAAATAATCACTTCTGGTCATAACATCCTGATTGTAGCCTGAAATAAAATTAGCAAGTGCAGTCAAAGTCTGAGATGTAGCAAAAGGCCATGACGGACCGTTCCAGAGACACGGATGTGTATAAGGATACATAAAGAGTCTGTGATTCCGTTCGGTAGTTGTCGGACCGTAAGGCGCATAGAAATAATTTTCGTCATTCAAATATTTCCACGCTTCATTCTTGTCTTCATCCGGCAAATTGAAATACCACGGAATATAGCCGATCAGCTCACGAATATCGCTTCTCCACCATCCGTTTGTACAGTTTTTGTAGAATGTTGCCTTTTTATCCCAAAGGTATGCATTAATTTTATTCTTCTGGTTAGTGTATTCGTTAATGAAGTATTCCTCTTCGTCGTCCTTGCCGAGACGCGCTGCAATTTTGGAAAGTGCAACAGCATCGCCGTACTGATATGAGTTAATGGTAGGACGGAAACCGCTACCGCTTGCAGAAAATTCCATACCGTCACAGTCATCAATTGAGTAAAGGAGATTATTCTTTCCGAGGAGACGGTTGTTATTCTCCCATGCAGCAAAATTATCCTTGAGAGCAGGATAAAGCTCTTCAGGTACAGTATAGTCGCCGGAAACCTTACTCATAGCGTAGATTGCATCTGCTAACCAAACGCTGTATAATCTGGGCTGTGCCCCTTCCTTGAACCAGAAACGTGCGTAATCATCGAGATATTTTTTATCGTGAAGCCATCTTCCTTCATACATATGATGACCGGCGGGACAAACAATACTTCCGTATAAACTTTCCCATGATACGCTGGGCGTAAATTCTGTAACAATGTACCCAAGTGGAGTCATTTTTATGTGACTGCAGAAGGAAAACCATCTATAATAATAAACATCATTAATTGTTTGATCAGAAATATCTATCAGCGGTATACCTGCATCAAAAGGAGAAATCTCAGATATGTCATATGTATTCTTTTCTCTGATCTCAGTTTCATTCAAAAGATAGTACTTGTCCATAAACACACCACACTACCCGTTCTGCCGAAAACAAATTAAGTAACGGCAAACAAAACCCTTTCCTGAATTTTAATATAAAAATATGTCGGATAGCCAAGACATAAGATACAATATTATATCACATATTTTCTATAAAGTAAAGTGATTATACCATAAAATGCAGAACAATTTGTAATACATCGTGTAGTATGTAATCTGAATCAAGTAATTCATGGTAAAAGCACCTGCGTTGAGATCGGAACACATCAGTAAGTGGAAAACGAAAGTCACTCAAGATATGAAAGCAGAAACCGATTTTATACGAGATGCACACCTCTCGGATAATTCGTTAAAAGGTGTGGAAAACCGTTTAACAGTGCACACGCTGCTGTAAGTTACGGACGATCAGTACTTTGGTATTTCTGCAGCAGCTGCAGTAGTTCTATATAGATCTGTCCGGTTTCTCCGTCATACGGTATGTATTCTGCTCCGGCAATATAGATCCATGGATAGCCCAAAACTCCGTACCATTCGTGGCTCCACCAACTCAAATGATTCTCCGCAAAAGCAGACATGACATCTTCATAATAGCGGAGCATACTGTCAGCCTTCACCGCGGCAAACGTGGCGTCTTCATAGCGGACGATTGTACCGGGGACAACCTCTGCAATAGCCTTCATCACTGCAGTGATCGTGTCAGCGTTAGCCTGACGGTGGACAGCATCTGTGGTATAACTCAAATCTTCATGGATCACCACATGACGGCCACGGTCAAATTCCTCATAGGGCCACAGAAGCACAGTTGAAGTGGTTCTTCTTTCCAGCCCAACTTCATCGGCAAGCCCCAAAAAGACATCATAATCGCTCGTGAAATACCAATCCTCTGCGGCATATTCCTCAGGCAGCGTCAGCTCCATGCCCGACCAGAAGAATGCGCCGCCTACGGAGGAAATCTCGATGAGGTCTGTATCCTGTTCCAATGTGACAGAGATCTTTTTATCTGTTGTGGAAAATTGGATATATCCGGAAATCAGTTCACTTCGCTCATAACCGTCATCACCAAGCGCTTCCTCGTAAATCACTTTATCATCCGCTTCGATGACGATACTGCCTCCAAGGGTACTATATAGATAAATGTCCAGCGTTGTCCCCGCAGGAAGCAAACCCTCCAGAGTCAGATTCTTTTCACCCTCCGCATCCCATTCGATGGGCCAGGCACCCAACGCCTCCTCCATGCCGGCAGTTTTATCAATGACGACCGGACTGAGAGACGGCCATACAGTGGGATAATCCACAAGGGAAAAGCTGTGGTTGTTGTTGTCGATGTGCTGCCCTTCTGTTGCTGTCATATTCGCGTAGACAAAATCGCTTGATACAAAATTGAAATAGCACGTCACATTTCTATGTTCGTCCACTACGTTCAGAATATCTGTCCAATTTTCAACAGGAGGTACATCAGCATAGATACTGTCTGTCTCTAAAATGATCAGACGATTTTCGTCTGCTTCGTGGATTACATCACAGACCTTAGCCGCAAACGCGCCGATGTCAGCAAACGTATATTCCGGCACAGGCAATCCGGTGCTTAAATTGCCGAATGCTCCCCAAAAGGGCGTAAAGGAAAGATAGGCACTTGGAATATCCCGATATCGCTCGGCAAGAACCCGCCACAGCTGCGCAGCGCTCTCCTGTTTCTCAGGATTGATAAACAAATCGAAATCGCCCTCGGACGTGTAGTCTGAATGAAGAATAACGGTTCTGCCGGGCAGAGTGGTGAAGAGCAGATTCAGATGGAGGTTGTTCTGAATGGCAGCGGCTACATATCGATCCAACAAGCTCAGCATAATCACATCTGCCTGAGTAGCGTCAGGATTAAAAAACACTTCGTAGTCTACTTTCAATTGAATGCTGTTGAAGCCCCAGTCGGCTGTCTGTTGAAATCTGGAGACTTCGTCTTTCAGCGAACCACTGTATTCATAGCCAAAGACTAATCCTGTCCAGCGGGGATGATCGTCAGCGGTGACCTCAGGCACTTCTTTCGCGGTCACAAGCAGGTCTGCGGTCAAAATATCGGAATTGACCGTGAGCACGCTGTCTTCCGTGACATCTATCCACTCGTGGGCTTCCCAGTCCATATCAACGGGGTGTTTGTCTTGTCCACCGTACTCCTGATATGTACTGAAATATGCTGCAGTCAGCACCTCGTCCTGTTCGTAGCGAATGTCCGCGTCCTGCGCATAGGCATCCAAAGCCACATAATCCTCGGTAAAAGCTTTGCCGAATGCAGTCTGAGCATCCTCTGCAGAGATGTACCATGTACCGTCTGCAACCTGCACATCAAAATTATGGACAATGCCATCCACCACAACACGGATGGATTCCAGCGTGGCGTCAAATTCAGGGATTTCTTCAGCTTTTTCATTCGATTGTGTTTCATTCGGTTGTGTTTCCTTAGGCTGTGTCTGGCTCGGTGTGGTATCCTGTTCAGAATCATCCTCTACCGGCGGATCAGTACTGATATCTGGTTCAGTTTGACAACCTGCTAAGACGCTCAGCATCAATACAACAGACATCATCAAGCAAACAATTCGTTTCGATTTCATATTCAAAGATCTCCTTACGCAAGATGTATACAATCAAGTTAATTATAACACTTATATTGTTTTTTTGCAATATAAGAATAAAAACCGGACACCTCGTCAATACATTTTGTATCAGAACTGGTGGCCGGTTTTGGTGCAACTTCATATAAAAAAGACATACTTTTTGAGGAGATTCAAACCCTGCAATATTTCTCGTATCCACATGATTAGGAGTCAACTGCTATGCATTTTACTCGTAAAACTAAAAAAGGCATTCAAGATGTGGTGCACCTTCAGGGATTCGAACCCGGGACCCACTGATTAAGAGTCAGTTGCTCTACCAACTGAGCTAAAGGTGCATATTCTTGAATGACTTTTTCTACTCCCCCAGTTGGGCTCGAACCAACGACACCGCGGTTAACAGCCGCGTGCTCTGCCAACTGAGCTATGGAGGAATATAAGGTGTTGGCGAATACCTATTTTCCCGGGCCGTCGCCAGCCAAGTATCTTCGGCACGACAGAGCTTAACTTCTGTGTTCGGAATGGGAACAGGTGGACCCTCTGCGTTAATCTCACCAACTTTTCG
>SVUC01000137.1 GCA_015063455.1 Oscillospiraceae bacterium | reverse complement strand
ACTTTAATTGCAAAGCACCTCGCTCCGTAGGATGGCTTTTATCTACTGAAGCTGCATCCGCTTTGCAAGCGTTGTGCTTTTCTTTTGTGATCGTCCATAAGCCGTTGAATATTTCATGCTTGTTCATAAGTGCATATCCACCTTTCTGTTGTTGTAGACTACACTGATATTATACCCCTCTAATCACTTTTTGTCAATAGTGTTTCGATGAGTTTCTAATCAATTAAACCAATGGTATAAAAATGCGGAGAGCAACAAAATTCAGTTACTATCCGCGATATTTTTATAAATAATTATAAATCTACTTTATTGTAGATTCTCACAAACGGAATATATTCAAGACAAAGTGCAGAACGGATGAACATCGGGCTTGTACTACAAGGCGGGGGTCGAACCATCGCGAACACAGTTCGCAGAAAGTTGTGATACAGGTGAGCGAGAGACTGAGTAAAACGCACAACTTTCAGCGGTTTCTCGCACCTGTCACAGACTGAAAAATCCCGACTCCCCAAAAGGAGAGTCGGGATTTTTATGCCGGTGGCGGGGGTCGAACCCGCACGGTATCGCTACCAACGGATTTTGAGTCCGCCTCGTCTGCCAATTCCAACACACCGGCATCGAAAATAATTATATCACAGTATTCCGTTTTTTGCAATAGTTTTTTTGAAGAGTTATCTTTATATTTTTTAAAATTCATCTGACTCCACGGCGGTATAATGGAAATTTTCGGAGAACCTATTTACATTTTTTCTTCTTTATGATATAATTTATGGGTATTGTAGAACCGCCCTTAGCTCAGCCCGGATAGAGTACCGGATTCCGATTCCGATGGTCGTGGGTTCAAATCCCTCAGGGCGGGTATAATTTTACAGACAGACAAATAAAGCCTGTCTGTATTTTTTATTATTTTTACCGTACTATCTGCATATATTTTCAAATTATATTTGAAATACAGATGTTTTTATGGTATAATAATAAAAAATAAAAAATATAGAAAACAAAAAGTATTGGAGAAACGTGTATGCTTACAGACATCCAGATCGCTCAGCAGACTAAGCTGAAGCCCATTACAGAAATTGCAGACAAACTCGGTATTCTTCCCGACGAGCTTGAGCCTTATGGTAAGGTAAAGGCTAAGATCACAGACGATTGTGAAAAGAGACTTCAGGATAAGCCTGACGGAAAGCTCATTCTTGTTACAGCTATTAACCCCACTCCTGCGGGAGAAGGTAAGACAACCACAACAGTCGGTCTCGGTATGGCTATGGAAAAGATCGGCAAGAAGTCGATCATCGCGCTCCGCGAACCCTCCCTCGGTCCCGTATTCGGTGTTAAGGGTGGTGCTGCGGGCGGCGGATACGCTCAGGTTCTTCCTATGGAAGATATCAACCTTCACTTCACAGGTGACTTCCACGCGATCACAACAGCAAACAACCTTCTCTGTGCTATGATCGACAACCACATTCAGCAGGGTAACGAGCTTGATATTGACACAAGAAGAATCCTCTTCTCCCGTGTTACAGATACAAACGACCGTGCGCTGAGAAATATCGTTGTTGGTATGGGCGGAAAAACTGACGGTGTTCCGAGAGAAGATCATTTTATGATTACCGTTGCATCCGAAGTTATGGCTATCCTTTGCCTTGCTGCTGATATCACTGACCTCAAGAAGAGACTTGGCAACATTCTTATTGCATACAACCGCTCCGGAGAACCTGTCTATGCACGTGACGTTCATGCAGAAGGCTCTATGACAGTTCTTCTCAAGGATGCGATCAAGCCGAACCTCGTTCAGACTTGCGAAAATACACCCGCTATCATTCACGGCGGTCCTTTCGCGAATATCGCACACGGATGTAACTCCGTTCGTGCTACAAAGCTTGCACTCAAGCTCGCTGACTATACTATCACAGAAGCAGGCTTCGGTGCTGACCTCGGTGCTGAAAAGTTCCTTGACATCAAGTGCCGTTTCGCAGGTCTCAAGCCGTCTGCTATCGTTCTTGTTGCTACTATCCGTGCGCTCAAGTACAATGGCGGTGTGCCGAAGACAGAACTCAGGGAAGAAAACGTTGAAGCTCTCGTAAAGGGAAGCGTTAACCTTGAAAAGCATATCGAAAACCTCCAGCAGTACGGTGTTCCCGTAGTTGTTGCGATCAACCGTTTCGAGTCCGATACAGACGCTGAGCTTGAAACACTCCGTCAGATCTGCGAAAAGAACGGTGCTGATTTCGCTCTCTCCGAAGTATTCGCAAAGGGCGGCGACGGCGGCGTTGAGCTTGCTAAGAAGGTTGTTGCGGCTTGTGAAAAGCCTTCTGATTTCCACGTTCTTTATCCCGATGAAATGTCTATCAAGGAAAAGATCGAAACTGTTGCTAAGAAGATCTACGGTGCTGACGGCGTAAACTTCGAGCCCGCAGCTCTGAAATCTATCAAGGATATCGAAAATCTTGATGAAAAATATAAGCTTTGCCCCGTATGTATGGCAAAGACTCAGTATTCTCTCTCAGACGACCAGACAAAGCTTGGCAGACCTACAGGCTTCAATATCACCGTTCGTGAAGTTAAGCTATCCGCAGGTGCAGGATTCGTTGTTGTTCTCACAGGCGCTATCATGACAATGCCCGGACTTCCTAAGGTTCCCGTTGCTAACAGCATTGATATTGATTCCGACGGAACGATCACAGGTCTGTTCTGATACCGAAAGAGTCGGATTTATAAATGAAAACTATCGTAACTCACGATGTGAGTGAAACGGAAGACATTGGCCGTCAGCTTGGCGAGAAGATCATCTCTTCCGATAAAAAGCATTTTATAGCTATGTATGGGGATCTTGGCGCGGGAAAGACCGCATTTGTGCGAGGACTCGCGTCATGTCTCTCACCCGGAAGCCGAGTCAAGAGCCCGACATACACTATAGTGAATGAGTACCGCAAGGGGCTTGTTCCGCTGTTTCACTTTGATCTCTATCGCATAGGCGACACGAGTGAGCTTGACGGATTCGGGTTTGACGAGTACCTCGCGGGTGGAAACTGTATCGCGGAGTGGAGTGAGAACCTCGGAGATATGCTTCCCGACGGTGCGGTAAAAGTAACTATCGAGAAGCTCGATGATGTGTCACGCAAGATAACAATAGAGAATTTCGATCTGTAAAGGAGAGTAACGTGAAAATTTTAGCACTTGATACAACTGCAAAAACCGCATCAGTTGCTCTCGCAGATTTCTCGGAAAAAAACGGTGAAACAAAAATTATTGCGGAGTATACTCTCGAGACGGGGACTCACAGTACAACACTTCTTCCAATGATAGAGTCTGTCCTCGCGCTGACAGGGAACAGCGTAGGAACTATTGATCTCTATGCCGTATCTGCCGGTCCCGGTTCATTTACGGGAATCAGAATCGGAGTGTCGACGGTCAAGGGACTTGCGTTTTTGAAAAATACACCTTGTGTTGGAGTTTCATCTCTCGATGCACTTGCGTATGGATGCCGAGAGCACAAGGGGATCATTGTTCCTGCGCTTGACGCAAGACGTGAGACGGTGTATTCGGCAATCTATATTTCTGACGGACGCGGAAATATAGAAAAGATCAGAGAGGATTCTCAGATCTCATTTGATGAGCTTCTTCTTGAAGCAGAAAAGCTTTCCGCAGAAAATTCCACTCTTCCTTTGATTATGCCGGGAGACGCGTTCTCAATGAATATCCCGAAATATTCAGACAGAATGGAGAAGATATTCTCCTGCAGTAATCACGCGGGGCTTGGCGCTGTGTTTGCAGCTCTCGAAAAGTGGATGGCATCTGATGATAAATCACAGTTCAGCGATTCAGCGCTCTCTCCTATCTACCTCAAAAAGTCTCAGGCAGAGCGAGAGCGGGAAGAAATGCTCGCATCGCAGAATTAAGTAATTTGGAGATAAACAAATGGAAAACAAGAAAAAAATCGTTCTCGGAGCAGACCACGCAGGATATCTTCTCAAGAATTTTATCGCTGAACAGCTCAAAAAAGAGGGATATGAAGTAACTGACGTCGGCACAAATTCGCCTGACAGCTGTGATTATCCTGTTTACGCTGAAAAAACTTGTTCTGCTGTACTTGACGGTACAGGAGAGCTTGCTGTTCTGGTGTGCGGCACAGGTATTGGTATGAGCATCGCGGCAAATAAGATAAACGGAGTCCGCGCGGCTTGCTGCTCAGATATTTTCAGCGCAAAATTTACAAGAGCGCATAACGACTCAAACGTTCTCTGTATCGGTGCAAGAGTTCTCGGAGAAGGTCTCGCATGGGAGCTTGTAAAAGTTTTCATCGAAACCGAATTTGAGGGCGGAAAACACGCACGTCGAGTTGCAATGCTGACAGATATCGAAAACAAACAGAAATGATTTGTCCACCGCGGAATAATTTTAGTCCCAATTCAATTAAGTGTTCCCCGCTCAAAGTAATCATGTTTATTAAACAAGAATTTGTTTGGAGATTTTACTATGAAATCAAAATGGACAGATGCACCATTGTTACATAAGATTGTAACGATAATATCCATTCTCGCAAGTCTATCCGTTGTTGTTTTGGCAGTATTGCAGATGTTTGATATCTGGAATCAAGCAATCAATATTTGTGTTCCTTTAATGGGCATAACAATGCTTTGTCAAGCATACATCCAATGGAATACAAGTCGAAAAGTTGCGTATTTCAGTATTG
>SVUC01000136.1 GCA_015063455.1 Oscillospiraceae bacterium | reverse complement strand
GCTTTGCTGTCGATTATCTCAAGAGCATCAACAGCAAAGCTCACAGATTCAGCCTCACCTCGCACCATCAGTTGTGCTTCAAGTGGTGAATACAAAAGCCCTCCAAACAGCAAAGCTGCAATAAATACTCCAGAAACGCCGAGAGCTACGCCCTTTACCGATATACGTCCCAGCAGATATCCGATAAAGATAATTGCAAAAACGCACATCATAAAGAAAGAAATTCCGCCTACGGAAATTACTCCGCCAAACAATTCCATTATACTGTCCTTCCTAATCTTGTGATCTTATTTTACCTTGCGAGTGTAGTCGGGAAGAAGCTTAGGAGACACAGAATCAGAGAAAATCCCCGCTTTCTTTATCTCATCTTCAAAATGCTCGATGTGAGCAAGTGTAAGACTGCCGACTGTAACGCTCTTTGATTTTTCTGACGCATTTTTACCTGCATTTCTTCCGAATACGATAACGTCGAGAAGCGAGTTTCCCATCAGTCTGTTTCGTCCATGAATACCGCCGACAACCTCACCTGCAGCATACAGGTTCTCTATACTCGTCATTCCGTCCGCTGTTATATCAAGTCCGCCGTTCTGATAATGCAGTGTCGGATAGACAAGGATCGGCTCTTTTCGTATGTCAATCCCGTATTTTGCAAACATTCGCATCATAGCAGGGATTCGTTTTTCTATTGTTCCCTCACCGTTCTTCATCTCGATCATCGGTGTGTCAAGCCACAATCCGATGCCGTCAGGAGTTACAACGCCGTTTCCTCTGTCTGAACATTCTCGAATTATTGATGCGGCAGACACGTCACGAGTCTCAAGAGGATGCATAAATACGTCCCCGCTCGCATTAACCAGCTTTGCTCCAAGCGAGCGTACTTTTTCGGTAACAAGTGCGCCGAAGATCTGCTCCGGGTATGCGACTCCTGTAGGATGATACTGAAGTGTGTCCGGATAAAGAAGACGTGCTCCGACGCGATATCCGAGAACAAGTCCGTCAGCGGTCGCACCGTAGTGATTCGATGTCGGAAAGCCCTGATAATGAAGCCGCCCTGCTCCGCCTGTAGCGAGGATCACAGTTTTGGCACGTGCAACAAGCTGCTCACATGTCTCCATATTCAGAAGAACTGCTCCGGCACATTTTCCGTTATTATCGAGAATAAGCTCAATTGCGGAAGTAAAGTCAACAACGGGTATATTTCTGTTCAGAACTTCATCTCTGAGTGTCCGCATTATCTCAGCACCGGTGTAGTCTTTTGCGGCGTGCATTCTCTTTCTCGATGTTCCGCCGCCGTGGGTCGTTATCATCGTACCGTCGGGCTCTTTATCAAACTCAACACCGAGATCGTTCAGCCACTCTATAGCCTCGGGTGCCTCATTCACAAGCTTATATAGCAGCTCAGGCTTTGCCGCAAAATGACCGCCGCCAAATGCGTCAAGGTAATGGATCGCGGGGCTGTCATTCGGTTTGTCAGCTGCCTGAATTCCGCCTTCTGCCATCATTGTGTTGGCATCCCCTATGCGAAGCTTTGTAACGATCATTGTTTTTGCTCCATTACGGTCTGCTTCAATAGCGGCTGATGCGCCTGCTCCTCCGCCACCAATCACGAGAACATCAACGTCGTAGTCAACTTTTTCAAGGTTTATCTTTGTAGTGTCAACTCTGCGCTTCGACTGAAGAAGATCTGACAGCTCGCGCGGGACTTTATCACCGTAATTTACGCCGATCTTCAGTGTGTCAAATTCAGATTCCTTATAATCGGGATGATATTCAGAGAGAAGAATCTCCTTTTCTTCCGCTGTCATCCTTTTCGGTTCAAGAGCGACATTAATCTCACGAGCCGCTTCAACTTTTTTCATAGATTCATAAATTGAGCCTGTGTACATATAATCGCTCCCTTCTTATTTTTCGATCTCTCTGTTGTTATATAGTTCCTTCATCTCGTCAATCGACTTCTGCATCAGCGCCTCAAGGAGTTCTTCAAACGTTCCGTCCTTTATTTCTTGTACTCTCTCTTGCAAGTGAGCAGATTTTGGTGCGAGATATTTTCCGTTGATCCGTCTGGCAAGGAGTGCAACCTGCGGATGAGATATTCCCGCGGGACATCTTGATGAGCAAACACCGCACATTACGCAGTCAAACGATTCCTCAGCGCACCCTTCAAAGTCGCCTCTTTGTGCATAAGCTATGTACTGCATTACGTTAAGTCCCTGTGTACACGCTTTTGTACAGGCGTTGCAGCCCACACATGAGTATATCTCGGGATAAAGCTGCATCATTACTGTTTCGGTTGTCGGGATTTTTTCAATATCATACACCTGCTTGACCAGAGGAAAAAATGGAAGAGTTGCTATATACATTCCTTCCTCAACCTTCGTCTGACACGCGAGACAAGTGTTGAGCTCACGTTTCCCTGCTATACGATAAATGGTCGCACAAGCACCGCAAAAGCCGTTACGACACCCACAACCTCTCACAAGCTGGTATCCTGCGTATTCCATAGCCCCCATGATAGTAAGATTTGACGGAACCTCGTATTTTTTACCAAACAGGAATATATTTACTTTGTTCTCCATTACAATATTCTCCGTATTGTTTTGTAAGTCGTGATTAAAGATCAGTATTCGTCGGGAAGCTCGTCGAGCTCATCAAAACGGAATACGGGGCCATCCTTGCAGACATATTTGCTTCCGATATTGCATCTTCCGCATTTACCGACTCCGCATTTCATTTTTAACTCCATTGTCGTATATATCTGAGTTTTCTCGAATCCGAGCTCGATCAGCCTCTGTAAAGTGAATTTGATCATCACTGGAGGCCCGCACATAAGAACTGTTTTTGAGTTATCGGGAGAGAGCTCCTTTACAAAATCCGGAATAAATCCGACGTGTCCATCCCATCCGTCCTGTTCTTTGTCGATCGTCAGATCAACGACAATGTCATCGTCGGTCATCCATTCGTGAATGATCTCATCGTAATCAACAAGGTCTTCTTTACTTCTCGCCCCGTAAATGATACCGACTTTACCGTACTTATTTCTGTTATCACGAACATAATTGATGACAGAGCGCAGAGGTGCGAGACCTATACCGCCTGCAATAAACAGAAGATCTTTTCCGAGAAGCTCATTATCGACCGGAAAATGCTTACCGTACGGTCCACGTATTGTGATCTGTTGTCCGACCTCAATCATATGCAGCCATTCTGTAAGGCATCCGCATTTTTTTATAGAAAACTCCATATAGTCTTTATTTGTTGGCGATGATGTTATTGAAAACATAGCTTCTCCCACCCCGGGAACTGAGATCATCGCGCATTGACCTGGCAGATGCTCAAACGGCTTTTTCCCGTCAGGAGTAAGAACTCTGAACGTTTTTACGTCGGGAGTATCAATACGAACATCAACAACTTCTGCGATATATGGAATTAATGTATCATTGATCATTTTTCTCCCCCGTAAATTCTTTCATTACCTTTACAATATTCATTGAAACAGGACAAGACGTGATGCATCTGCCGCAGCCTACGCATCCGAACAAGCCGTCATTGTTCTCAGGAAAATAGACAAGCTTGTGCATAAATCTCTGGCGGAAACGCTCTTTTTGAGTATTTCTGATATTCCCGTGTGCCATTTTTGTAAAGTCAGAATACATACAACTGTCCCAACATCTGATTCTTTTGATCTCGTGACCTGTATCAAAATCCTTTATGTCATAGCACTGACAAGTGGGACAAACGAATGTGCACGTTCCGCAGGCGATACACGAAGCGGACAGCTTCTCCCATTCCTCTCGATCGAATAGGTCTTTTGTCTTTCCTGCTCCAAATGCTTCGGAAGATATATCAGACAGCGGAAGCTTCTTCATTACTTCTTTTATCTTTTGTTCAGCTTCATCGGCGCCCTTGCTGTCTCTGTCCTCAAATACATCGGATATCGAAGCGAGAAAGTCTTCGCCCCTCTTCGTTTTACCCTTAACGAAATACCCGTCGGCAGTCTCAACAAATACAACATCACCATCCGGATCTGACGGTTCTATTCCGAACCGATTACAGAAACAGGTCTCCGACGGACGAGCGCACGTCATGGAAATAATTAGCCCTCTCTCGCGTCTGTTTTTATAAAACGAGTCTACGGGATCTGAAAGATAGACTTTGTCAAGAATACTGAAGCTTCTTGCGTCACAAGCCTTTACACCGAAAATCGCAAACGATTCTGTATCGCGTCTTACGTCAATTATCTCGATTTTCTTGTGTGACATTTTGAATTCGGCGAGATTTTCTGTCTGCGGGAAGAAAAAATCCTTTGCACTTCGTGTTGTGTGAAGTGACTTTGAGACTTTTGTACTCTTACTCCAAGCTTTATATGACGATTTATTTCCTGCCGTATCAACGGGTACATATATTTTTATGAATTCGGACGCTTTCTCAAAAAAGAGATCGAGGTTATCAAGTGACAAAAATCTCATTACTCCCGTCCCCTTTCGTGAATTATCGAAGGTTCAGCGTCATCAGATGCGAACATTGTAAGAGGGTTTTTTGAGTCAGTATTCTCGCCCGCCTGATATTCTCCGTACAGTTCATTTATATCTTTTATGATTTTTCTGTTCAGAAGGTGAAGCGGTATTTGCTCCGGACACACTCTTGAACACTCGCCGCAATCTGTACATCTTCCTGCGACGTGGAATGCTCTTATGATATGAAACATATTTTCTTCGAACGGATCAGCCGCAGCTTTGTGCGCAATATCTGATCTGGGATTATCGAAAATGCACGACTCACAGGT
>SVUC01000135.1 GCA_015063455.1 Oscillospiraceae bacterium | reverse complement strand
ACACTTTACGTAAACGGTGACCCGGTTGCAGAACAGGACCTCTCCTCTCACGGTGACGCAGGTTACTATGACTCTGTAAACGACTACACCTTCCACATCGGTGAAGACGGCACAGGTATGTACAACTTTGGCCAGACTCTTATCGCAAACTTCGACGAATTTGCAGTATTCAAGTCAGCCCTCACACAGGAACAGATCATCTCCCTTTACACATACGCTCCCGAAGGATACACAGCTCCTACATACACAGCTGTAGAAATGCTCGACACAACCACTCCTCTCGTATGGACAGGTGACTTCGACGATATCATGGCTAAGGCAGACTTCCGTCTCCACTGGGATAACTACGATCTCACCAATGGTGATATCAAAGTTGTTGAACCCTTCCTTGACGATACAGGTAAGTGGACAATTCAGCCTTGGTCTTCTGTAGAAGGCGGCGCAGAGCTTAATGATCCTTCTCTCTATACACCTATTACTATAACTAACACCTTCGGCGACTCCACAGGTCATGGTGTTTATTTTGAAGTTAACTCCAGACTTGAAGTTCCGGAATATAAGCTCGGCACAGATTCCTTTACAATCGTTGACTACCGTTATGTTCACCTCATCGGTGGTTCCAAGGACAGTTACACAGACGTTCAGCTTTGGGGTACGAGAAACCCTGTAAACGATGAAACAGGCGCAGGCTTCGCATTCGTTCAGGGTGTCGATCGTCAGTTCACTTGGTTTGACGCAGTAGGTGCTGAAGACGGTGCTGAGATCAAGACAGACTACCTCGAAAGAGCAACTCTCGGTAATATCTTCATGCAGTGGATTCAGATCGCTGTTACAGTTGACCGTGAAAACAACGTAGCTCAGTTCTACATCAACGGCAGACCTTACGGCGGACAGACAGACATTTCTGCTATCGCAGGTCAGTCTCTCGACACAGAACTCCCGTTCTCTATCGGTTCTACTCTCAACTATTACCACAAGAGTGTTTCCACAGATTTCGCTATCTTCAAGGAAGTTCTCACAGCGGACGAAATCGCTACCATTTACGCAACTAATGCAGGTCTCGAACCCGTTGAGCCCACAGATCCTGTAGACCCTGTTGATCCTGTTGATCCCGGCGTGACAGACGATCCCGAAGTAGTAGATCCCGGCACAGATGATCCTACAGATGAACCCTCCGCTCCTCAGACATTCGATATCGCAATCGTAGCTGCAGTAGCGTCCATCATTTCTCTCGCTGGCTTCGTAGTAGCTAAGAAGCACTAATCTAACACGATAATTTTGGATTTGAACTTCATGAGACCAAGCGTCAGATCCTTAATTATAAACTTCCATAATTTTAAAACAGGTCGGCACGCAATTGCCGATCTGTTTTTTTTGCTTCACTTTTGGAATGACTATCTGTTGGGGGTATTATCGGTAGCCCGCCGTATTTTTGATTTTCCCAAAACTTGCATTTTTCATTGACACAGTGGGAAAAATGCTATATAATTATAATAAATAAACATTGATCCGACAAAACGGAGTATATAATGTCATCTTTCGTACTTAAGCTGATCGCCGCTGTGACTATGCTTATAGATCACGCGGGACTCATTCTTTTTCCCGAAGCGCAGATCATGCGTGTCATCGGACGCCTTGCGTTCCCGATATATGCGTACTGCATCGCAGAGGGCTTCCGTTACACAAAAAACCGTCTGCACTATTTTCTCAGAATATTCGTCCTCGGATTTCTTTGCCAGATCGTTTACACGATCGTTGATCGGCAGATATATCTCGGGATCCTGATAACGTTCTCGATCTCTCTGATCATAATGGCTGCGCTTGAGTCTGCACGCAAGGCACGCGACGGAGAGGTCAGCGACATCGCCGCAGTTTTCGAGAAGATCACCCGCAAACCTCTCGCGCACCGCGCTGACTATATCGTGAACATCGCCGCAGTCGTACTTCTTTTTGCCGCATCGTTTTTCCTCTGCATTTACGTCGATGTCGATTACGGATTTTTCGGGATCCTGCTCCCCGTTTTTACAAGTTTGTTCAAGGACAAGCAGCAGAGACTTATTATGTTCTCGATCACGCTTCTCGCGCTGTGCATTGATCTGACAGATTCCTTCGCTATTCAGTATTGGTCACTTCTGACCGTACCGCTGATCGCTTTGTACAACGGCAAAAAAGGAAAATACTCAATGAAGTATTTCTTCTATATCTTCTATCCCGCGCATCTTGTTATACTTTATGCGATCTCGATGTTTATATAATATGTAATTAAGGAAATTTATGGTAAAATACGTTCTTTTTGACCTCGACGGCACTTTGACCGATCCCGCGGAGGGAATCACAAGCTGCATAATGTTCGCGCTCTCCAAGATGGGCAGAGATATTCCGCCGCGCAGTGAGCTGTACAAGTTTATCGGGCCGCCGCTCGTGCCGTCGTTTATGGAGTTTCTCGGAATGACGAGGGAGGAAGCGGAGGAGGCACTCAGGCTTTACCGAAGCCGATTCTCCACGATCGGCTGGCGTGAGAACCGCGCGTACGACGGAATCCACGAGCAGCTAAGGCTGATTAAAGATTCCGGCAAGCGTCTCGCACTCGCAACATCGAAGCCCGAGCAGTTTGCATTAAATATAATGAAGGAATTTTCTCTCGCAGAATATTTTGACGTGATCTGCGGCTCGTCTCTCGACGGATCCCGTGTTGAAAAAGGGGACGTCATCAGATACGCACTCGACACTCTCGGTGCATCTGCCTCGGACGGCGGCGAGATCATTATGATCGGTGACAGAAAATTCGACGTGATCGGCGCGAAGGAAGTGGGGGCGACCTCGATCGGTGTTCTTTGGGGATACGGAGACGAGCGCGAGCTCATCGAGTGCGGTGCGAACTACATCTGCCGCTCGGTAGATTCTCTCGCAGAGTGTGTCGCTGTCATCGGTTGACCGATCGCCGAAAAGTGCAAAAGAATCAAAAAATCACGGAAAAGCGGAACTTTTAAGTGACAAAAATCGTCTAATTTCTGCAAAATATCAAGCAGACTAAATAAAGTAAAAATAATATTGTATAGGGGGCATTATATGAAAATTAACATTAAGAAAATCCTGATCGTCGCAGCAGCCACCCTGATTACACTCTCGTCAGTGTCTTGCGGCAAGCCTGCCGATATCTCCGACTCCTCCGGAGTAAAGCGTGATCCGAATTCACAGGTGAAGGATACTGCTGTGGACTTCAACGCGGTATATTCACGCACTGACGGATATATTGAAAAGAAAAAATACCCTGTTGTTACCGTGATAAAAAGCAGAGCTGAGATCGAGCTTTACACATCGCAGAACGAAGGGCAGTATGATTTTTATACAACCTTTTATGATGCCGTAACCGAATACGACGCGGCATTCTTTGAGGAAAACGCGCTGATCGTTATTCTTCTTGAAGAAGGAAGCGGATCTGTTACTCACAAGGTAAAGGGCGTTGACTACAACAGCGAGACCGAGAGTACCGTCATAAGAATTGACAGAGTCTCTCCGGAAGAGCAGACTGACGATATGGCTGAATGGCACATCATGGTCGAGATCCCGAAGGACAGTCCCGTTGCAGCTCACGCGGATAAAATAACCGTAGAGATGACTAACGTCAAGGGCTGAATATATCAAACGAAATAAGGCTGTCGATCAACACCGACAGCCGATTTTTTTGATTATAGGTTTGAGAAAACTTACAGAAACTTTTTGTGTTTCCGCAGCAATATCGTATCCTTCCAAGCCTCCCTCCGATATGGAGGCTTATTTTATTTATTCTTGTACATCCGCACGGCGACACCGCTCGCACCGTGTACCTCTATTACATTTTCGCCGTCCTTCATATGCTCAGTAATGTCGAGCTCGTACGGCTTGAAGAGCATCCGTCCGACCTCACATCCGTTTACCTCGACTGACGCAACCTTTCCGATCTCAACAGCTGTCAGAATAACGCGGTCTGCGTAGTCGGAAGAATAGGTGAATTCTGCTGTGCCTCCTATCGCGCGGATCTGGGTAAGTGAGGGCTCGTCTTCCTCGGCGATCTTCGGCAAAGCTCCCGGATCAATACCGATAACCTTTGCGCTGTGCGAGGGAATACGCACCTTGTACGAAAATCCGCCGTCACACATCGCGCAGCAGAGCCTCTTGATATTTCCGCTGACCGCGTCAAAATCTTCAGCCGCGCACGAAATGTCGGTGATGAGATAACCTTCGATATCCCGATCTCCTTCGTTTATCAGAACAAAGAACGTGCATCCGCTTTTCGTGATCTTTGTGAAGCGAAGGGCATCGTTTGTCTCACCGTCGAAATACGACGATTTTTTCTTTGCGTTCTTTTCCATAAACGAGCCGAATGCGTTGCCGCGATACATAAGACCGCCGCTTGTTACAAAATGACCGAGTTGTACAACGATGTCACTCGTGAGACGAAGACGCGGGTCGATCAGCACCACATCGTACTTGTATCGGTCGATGAAAATGTGCCCGTCCTCCGCTCTCGCGCGGGAGAGAAGATCGTCAAACGTGAGATAATTGAACGTGTATCTTTTTTTGTAGAGATTTTCAACCGTAGCACGCGGCAGATGCTCGTCTGAACATAGTACGCACGCGTCGGGATTGTTCGTGCCTGTGGAGTTCAGCCACGACATTCTCTTGATGTATCCCGAGATCTTTCTGTAATCCTTCCACCAATCGCTGCCGAGACCGAGGTCGTCTGCCCCGCCTGCAGAATAGCGGAATGAGCACGGGATTACCATATTGCATCCGCGGGCGAAGAGGAAGTTGAGCTCTCTTATCAGCTCGTCTGAGGTGATGTTTCCCACATCACAGTTTCCTTCAAACAGCTTGACGGAGCATCGCGCGATGCCGTTGTGTCTTGCATAGTCT
>SVUC01000007.1 GCA_015063455.1 Oscillospiraceae bacterium | reverse complement strand
AAAAACAGTACAAATAAGTGGAGTAGATCATGTTTACCTTAAATGATATAGAAAAACAGACATACAAGGCGGTCCTCGAGCTTCTTGATGCGGCGCGGGCTGTAAAGGGGAACGTATGTGTTATCGGATGCTCGTCGTCAGAGGTGTGCGGTGGGGTGATCGGAAAAGCATCCTCTCCCGATACTGCTGAGGCGATATTCAAGGGCGCGGCTGCGGCTGCGGCTGAGCGCGGTGTTTACATTGCGGCGCAGTGCTGCGAGCATCTCAACCGTGCGATCATAGTTGAACGAGATGCTGTAAAAACGGCAATTGAGTGTGGTGTTCTCTTGCCCGTGAATGTTGTTCCTCAGCCGAAGGCGGGTGGGTCTTTCGCGTCGGCGGCGTACAGGAATTTTACCGATCCCGTTGCGCTTGAAGGCTTGAAGTGTGACTGCGGAATCGACATCGGTGATACTCTCATTGGAATGCATCTGAAAGAGGTGGCGGTTCCCGTCAGACTCAGCGTTCGCGAGATCGGTGCGGCGAGAGTTGTGGCGGCGCGTGTGAGAGCGAAGTTTATCGGTGGATCCCGCGCGGTTTATGATGAGGAAATAATGTGAAACAAAACTGCAAACAAAAAACAGGGGAGACTTTTGTCTCCCCTGCGTCCGTTTCAATGATTTACAATCACATCGGACCACACGATGAGAAGTGCATCAAGGATCATTGCCGGTGCGAGAACGAGATACCACGTTCCGAGAAGCGACGCACAGACGATATGCAAGGCTATCATAACCGCGGAACAAAGTATTGCGAGCGTACGTCCTTTCTTTTTCTTGTAGAGGTTGAGCACAAGAATTGCGAACGGAACAGCGAGGATCACTGTTGCAAAAGCGAAGATCAGCGGCGGAGTTACTCCTCCTTCAGATGCCATAACGATTCCGAGAGACATCAGGCAGGGGAACACATACAAAATATTTGCAACGCAGGTGAAGAGGAATCTCGTCTGCTTTTTTTCTGATTTTGTGCTGTCGGGGATATTTAAGTTTCCCGTATTTTTGTTTTTCATTGATACATACCTGTATTTCTTTGAGATGGTTTTATTATCCTATATTTTATCAGAGATTTGTGAACGTGTCATTTCCATTTGTGATTTTTTTCTGTTACAGTCCGCTTTTCAATGGATAAAAAAGAAAATTTGATAAATCAATTAAATTTTGGGAACATTTTCCGATATCGCGGCGTCTAAGTGATGCTGAAGAAAAACGTGCGATAGGCTTGATTGGCAGATTGCAGTATCAAAAATGTTTATTCATCTTGCAACAAAAAATAATTAGGTGAATTATTTGTAAAAATTCATTATTTGTTAACATTTACAGCGGCATCTTATGATATACTGTAAATGTATAATTAGGAAAACTATCAAATGATTTCCAAATATCAGAAAGGACTTTACTATGAAAAAACTTCTCTCTCTTGTGCTTGCTGTTATGATGATCGCTTCTCTCGCAGTAAGCTCGTCCGCTGCTGTTATTATCAAGTCAGACGGAACAATCATTAAGAACGAAACAAACAACGATAATGACTACGAAGAAATTATCGATTACTACGAACGCATCTACGGCTCTGACGACGATGTTCCGTACTACGGCACTATCGGTGCGGATCGTATTGGCGGATTCTTCAACAAGTGCTCCGAATGCGGAGATATGCGTTACTGCTTCATTTATGACGGCGTTCTCTACGGAAGATGCCTCAACAAGAAGTGCGACAACGATCTCCTTCCCGGCGGTGACAAGGAAGAAGATAAGGAAGACGACAAGGATCACGATCACGAAGATGATAATGTTACAAACATCTACGGTGAGGAAAAATGTACTGAATGCGGCAAGAAGCGCACTGTTCGTCTTGACTCCGTAAAGATCGGTAACGCGATCTACGACCGTTATTTCTGCCTTGACTGTGATGAAGTATTCGTTGTAAAGACATCTCAGATCGATCTTGACGATTTCAAGGCTGCTATCGAATGCCCTGCATATAAGTGCGACAAGAAGGCTGACTTCTACAACTTCATTCTTCTCGGTGACGACCTTTACGCTTACTACATCTGCGAATGCGGCAAGGTTACTTCCAAGCTCGTAGAAAGAGATTATGACTGTGACTTCGACATCACAGATAATTTCAAGATCGTTGCAAAGAAGAGCGGTAAGGGTACAGTTGAGATCTGCGGTGCATCTCTCGCTGAATACGGCGATACAAGAGAGATCAGAATCACTCCCGCATACGGCTACATCCTCGTTGACGTTTATGTAAATGGCAAGAGCATTGGTGCTGAAGAAAACTTCACACTTAAGGTTACAGGCGATACATACGTTCACGCTTATTTCGCAAAGGTAAGCACAGTTAAGACTTATGAGATCGAAACCGAAGCTATCGGTAACGGTAAGATCACAGCTAAGAAGAACGGTGCTACAGTTAATGCATCTGAGATCAGCGTAAATACTGCTGACACAGTTACATTCACATTCAAGCCCACATCTGCTAACTATGTTGTAAAGAGCGTAATTGTTAACGGTAAGAACGTTGGCGCAGTAAGCTCTTACACAGTTAAGAAGGCTGTTTCCGATATCGAAATCGTTGTTACATTCGGTTGGAAGTGCCCCTATGTTGACATTGAGAGCAAGTACCTCGCAGCAGTTGAATATGTAACTGAAGCAGGCATTATGACTACATACCGTCAGACTCTCCTCAGCAGATACTTCGCAGGTCGTGCTGCTATCAAGACTCACATATTTGCAGCATCTCTCGCAGAAATGGCTGACACAAACAACGTTCTCTACAATCTCGAGCAGAGACTCGAATGGGTATACGATCATGGTCTCCTTGTTGAAGGTGAAAGTGCAAACTACACAACGATCACAGTTCAGAAGGCTGCTGAAATCGTTTCCAAGTATCTCGCTGCTCTCGAAGAGATCAACGGCGTTAAGTTCGTTAAGTTCGATGCAGACGCTGACGCAAAGACCAATGCTATCAGCATCAACCTTGCTACTGAGGCTACTTACGACGGAAACCGTAAGCTCCACAGATATGACCTCGCTGCAGTTTGCTACCTCATCGCAAACCTCGAGATCGCTGAATAATTGTTGGATTTACGCTGATACAAACGTTTTCTGATAGGGTATAAAAACAAATTTCGGCAGAGGGATTGTTTCCTCTGCCGTTTTTGTGTTATAATGTGGTAGGAACATTTGGACTATCAACGCTGCAAAACAGATCTGAGACCGATAAAAAAGGAGACACAATCGTTATGGAAAGATTCAAGCTGACAGAGGATGACTATACATTAATTGAGATCGGACTTGATGTGCTGAAGAAAAATTTTGATGACGGAATTTACAATCACACTGTTGGCTGTGCGGTGCGCTGCGACAACGGAAACATATATAAAGGTGTAAACTGTGACGGAATACACGGCTCTTGCGCGGAGTATATAACTATAGGAATAGCTATTTCGGCAGGTGAGAGGGCTTTTGACACAATTGTTGCCGTGCACGAAAAACATTTGAACTGCGTGATCCCGCCTTGCGGAAATTGCAGACAAATGTTGTTTGAATATTGTCCTGATATAAAAGTCATTGTGAATGATGAAAACGGCGATCTGATTAAAGTCAGGGCGCGGGATCTTTTGCCTTTTGCCTGGCAACCCGTGATCTGCTAAGTAATATAAAACAGAAAACCCCAACGGATTTTTGAATCTGTTGGGGTTGATTCTTTGTTTTTTTGTGCAGCAATTATGCCTTAACGGACCGTTGAGGACGCCGATCTCTACAAAATGCGGCAAACATCCTTATGAGAAGTCTTGTGGATCAGACTTCTTTTTTTTGCCGAATATTTTTTCTATCGGTGGTGGGGAGACGATGAACCCGATTATTTGTCCCGAGATAACAACGGTAAGCAGTGAATACATGATCTTGCTAAGTGGGATATAAGTGAGGGACAGGCCGAGAACGCAGAGATCGCTGATAAGATATATCCACTGCACCCTGAGGTGTGTGACGTGTGAGAGGCTCATCGCAAGAGCATCATCTCCGCTCGGAGCTCCGCCGACGCGGACACAGAATCCTGCGCCTATTCCGACAAACACTGCACCGATCAAAGCGGCAAGAAGCGGATGCTCTGCGAGAGAGGGCCAAAGCGGGTCAAACTGCTCGCAGACTTTATATGCGGCAGAAAAACCGATCGTAGCGAATGCGGAATACGCGATAAACTCTTTGCCGAGAAGCCGCCAGCCGATCAGATAACAGACCGCGTTCAGAACGAAATTCGATATGGCGGGCGAGATGGAAAAATGATGATCGAGAAGGAGCGTGAGCCCGAGAACTCCGCCCTCGGTGATGTTTGAGAGAGAATGGACGTTGTACAGTCCGAATGCGAGAAATGCGCTGCTGAGGACGGCGATAATGCAGCTTGATACTTTAAGCTTGGGGAACAATTTGTCAGCCTCTTTTCTTTATTGCTTTGAAATAAACCGGTTCAGGAATGCAAGAATTATTTCACCTGTTTCATCGAGAGAGATGCCAAGTGCACCCTTGAAATAATCTGCCATAGTATCAACACAGGCGTTAGTCAGAAATCTGATCTGAACGTATCTTTCTGAGGATTTTTCAGATACAGCGGGAGGAATAAAGCTGTTGTTTTCAAAAACCTTTTTTGAAATAATGTTTTTTAGTTTTTCAATAAAAAAACGTATGTCGGATGATACTATCGCTCTGCGGTACACTTCTTCGTTTTCTTTGAGAAACTCGATGATTTTTTTGATGTAAACACTGTATTCTACCGCGCGGGCTTCCTCTACTTCATCAAGAACATCAGAGAGCTTGGAAATAAGCTCATTCTCGAATTCTTCTGCAACACAGTAGAGATCATCATAGTGATTATAAAAAGTGCTTTTTGCAATATCGGCTTTTTCTGCAATTTCGGATACCGTGATTTTGGTAAAGTCTTTCTTTTCTCCGAGCAGATCCGCATATGCTTGACGGATCATTCTTTTAGTTCTTTGTGAGTTTCTGTATTGTTTTTTCATATACCCTCATTTTTGGACAATATTGAACGTAATGAACAATATTGTGCTAAAGATCAAAATCGGTCGTTGTGTTTGAGCTATAAAACAATTATAATATAAACACAATAAAAATTCAAGGAGTACATACAGTGAAAAAAAGAAAAACTGATATTTTAACAGATCTTCAGGAGAATAAAATGAATATGCCGCTTTTTTCGGGAAATTATCTTCGTGACAGCGCGGTATCCGAGAGTGAAAGAGCTGCGGACGTGTCAATGATGATCTTTGAGAAGATTGAAAAAACTAAGAAGAAAAAGAAATAATAAAGGATCACCGAAAAAGGTGGTCCTTTAAGGTTGGTTTCGTTTTGTAGTCTGTTTTTCAGTCAAGATTGACGCGTTTGCTGAGGTAATGGCGGCAAATGAAGTAGAACGCAACTGCGAGCCCGAGGTAAACGCATATTTCAACTACTGTGTGGGTATTCATTACCGCGAACGGCAGATCGTTTGTCGGATAAGCTTCGGATGTATAGAGATCGATATTGAGGATAGAGCCGATAGTGAACATTGAGACAACCGATGATACAAGGAAATTCGCAACAAGTATAGCAAGCACTGAGGCGAATCCTTTATATTTTTTGGTCATCGCAGAGCCTACCGTTATTGCGGCGAACACTTGTAGAAGTGTTTCAAACGATTGAACGAGTGCGAGGATCAATGCGAGGATCAAATAAACTATAAGACCACCTGACATTTCGGAGAACAGATCGCGAATGTATGGATCTGTGAATATCAGGGGAAGATCTTCCATAAGCTCGGGAACGGAGAGGAAAAGCAAGCAGGATATGATAGATGCTGCAGAGACGACAATTGCTGTGCTAATTATAAACAGCCATAAGGATGCGGACAAAACCTTTGAGATGATAATCTGATCGGCAGTTACGGGAAGAGTCATTGTCAGATAAGCTTCGTCAGTTGCCGTTGAGCGATAGAAGCGTACGTAGATCATTATTGTGATAACGGCAACTACAACAGTCAGCGACATGATCATTCCCATAAGACCGAGGAATGAGAAGATACTTGATATGCCGTCTCCGATGCTGAAATTATCGTGATTGACTGCTCCGCCGAAGATGAGGGCATCAATACAGCCGATTACGGTGATACAGAGAACTGCGATAAGGCAGGGCAGACCCACGCGCGAGAGCTTTTTGAAATCATATTTGAACAGCTTCAGTAACATCTGAACACCTCCCTGAACATTTCATCAAGTGTTGTTCCGTTTTTCTCTTTCGCTTCGCGTGCATCTCCGCTTCCGATAACGTGACCGCCGCCGAGGAATATGTATCCGTCGAGAATATCCTCAACGTCGCGGATCATATGTGTGGAGATAATGAGAGTTGCGTGAGGAGTGTAGCCTGAGAGAATATTTTTGAGAATATACTCGCGGGACGCGGGATCGACGCCTCCGAGCGGCTCGTCAAGAAGATAGAGCTTCGCGCGGCGAGACATAACGAGTGCGAGCTGCACTTTTTCGATCATACCTTTAGAGAGTGTGCGGATCTTTGCGTGCGGATCAACCCCGAGGTCATGTATCATACCCTCAGCGCATCGTATGTCAAAGTCTTCATAAAAATCGTCAAAAAGTGAAAGGTAGTAGTCTACTTTGAGTCCTGTGTCGAAATACTGTCTTTCGGGGAGATATGAGACGATCTTTTTTGTCTCAAGTGACGGTGACATTCCGCAGATGTTAACGCTTCCGGCGGTGGGCTGGAGAACTCCTGCGAGGAGCTTGAGGAATGTCGTTTTTCCGCTTCCGTTTGGTCCGAGGAGCCCGATTATTTTTTCTGACGGAAGCTCAAGGCTCACATTGTCAAGCGCTGTAAATGAATTGTACATTTTGGTCAAGCCAAAGCAGCTGACTGTGTTTTCCATGGTGATCTCCTATCTGTAGTTTTTGTCTTACTTATTTGTTTTTTTGATTAAGATTTACTGTCAATGAATCTATATATGATGAAGCGTCGAATGCTTCAAGCGGCAGATCTTTCCTCAGATACAGAGGATGGTGCGGGTGGGAGCCTGATTTTGACCTTGCGCCGCAGGTGTACCACTCAGCATTGTGCCGTTCTCCGAGAGTGATCATATCTCGTACACACAGCGGAAGATACGGCCTTTTCAAAATGATCGTACCCCACGCCGCCCAGATGTGCGGTTTTTTAGATAAACTGAGGACGTAATCGAACGCTTTCATATTCTCGCGGTGGAGCTTTTCGTTGAATTCGTTCTCCATTTTGTCGGGATCGGTCGCTCTTTGCGCGTACACATTGAACATAATGAAGCTGTCATATCCATTTCCGAGAGCGATCCTCTCAACCGATTTCAGCGTGTTGTCGAGATCGTCCGGCTTGGCGGTTGAGGGATTGATCCCGATTGCGATCAGAGGGTTCTTGCCACGTGTGCCGAGTATGTAACGGTATTCTGAGTAAAAATCGGGAACGTAAAGCCAACGGTCACGGTCATAATCATCTTCTCCGTGGCGTGTGAGCGCATCGTTGAATGTCAGGATATCTATATCGGTTGTTGGAGATTGAGGAATATGTGCCATAATCATACCGTCCGTCATAATACTATATTCCAATTATACATCATATATTTGTTTTTTTCTGCAAGACTTTGTTAAAATATATACTTTGTGTTGGTTTTTTTCGTAATTTTTGTTGCTTTTTGGCGTTTTTTAATTATTGGACTATTGAATTTACAGTATTAATATGATATAATTGATTAACAAACGGTTACATTTTTAGTCATAAAATAATTATGGGACGGTATATTTGGTATGAATACAGAGCTTGAAAAGACCACTGTAACAGAAGAAACTCCTGCCGCAGAAGAGCAGAATGGCAAAAAGAAGAAAAAGAAAAAAGAAAAAGAGTTCAGACGCATAAAATCTCTTTCCCCGATGTCCATAGTTGTGCCGTATATTATGGTAGACAGAATAGGATCGCAGAACTATATCAGTGATTCTGTTGAGATAAGCAGCCTTGAAAAATATCTGAAAGAAAAACAGCTTGGCGGTATGACGAACATCAGCTTGATGCACATTATGATCGCGGCTTACGTTAGACTTGTTTCACAGAGACCGGCGCTCAACCGTTTTATCCGCGGTCAGCGTGTTTGGACAAGAAAAAATGTTGAGGTTTCTCTGACGATCAAGAAGGAAATGACTCTTGAATCTCCCGATACGGTAGTCAAGATCGTTGTTCCTCCGGATGCAACACTTGAGGAAGTTTATGAGGCGCTGAACAAACAGATCGTTGATTACCGCGACAATCCCGGAGGAAACTTTGACAGCACGGCAAAGGTCCTTACATATCTCCCCGGATTTATTCTCAAATTCACGATCGCTTTGCTCAGATTCCTCGACTATTTCGGACTTATTCCGAAGTTCCTCACCGATCTCAGTCCGTTCCACTGCTCGTACTTCATTACGTCGATGGGCTCGCTCGGTATTCCGCCGATCTATCACCATTTGTATGATTTCGGAACGTGTCCTGTATTCTTTGCGTTCGGTGCTAAGAGACGTGCTTACGAGCCCGACTCCGAAGGAAACATCAAGAAGAAGAATTACATTGACTTCAAGTTCGTTCTTGACGAGAGAATCTGCGACGGATATTATTATGCATCGTCACTTCGTATGCTGAAGAATATCCTCAAGAATCCGCAGCAGCTCGATGAAAGACCGACTGTTGTTCCCGATATTGATTAAAGAAAAATTGAGGGCTGTTGTATTTCCGGAAAATTTCCTGAATGCAACAGCCTGTTTTGTAGATATTCAAACACCGGGTATGCTGGTGGAGGCGAAATTCTTTAACTTAAAGGCTCCCTCCGGGAGCTGTCGCCGCAGGTGACTGAGGGAGAGTGCGTTAACGGAATAATATAGCAATATTATACGTTCCGTGGGCTCCTTTCACCGCAAGCGGTCCACCTTCCTCACGGAGGAAGGCTATATTAACCGAATTTTCGCTTGTGGTGCATCATATGCGATTGGCGGACTATTTCAGTGCGTCTTAAGGCTCAGATAGTCCTATGCCCTTCTATGGCTTGTGCATACTACAGGTTTTACCGGTGGTTTTGATTTATATTCGCCCGAACAGAGCCATAGATATCTTCTCAAGCGCGATCTTCCTGTAGCGGTAGATGCTGCTTCTCTCAAGAGGAATATCTCCGCACAGGTCTTCTGCACTCCTCTCGGAAGAAATATACATTTTGTCGATGATCTCGTGCTCGATATCACTCAAAAACGAGAGCGCGCCTTCAATTGCAGAGATCTCGTTTGTGAGAGCGGTGATTTTTGCCGTGATCTTCTCTTTTTTTGAAGCTGACAGATCTCCCTGCCCGCTGAGCTTTTTGTAGTATTCGAGAGCGTTTTTTGAAAGTTTGAGTTCTTTAATATATTTTACGCTTTTCTTTACATAGTAGTTCTTGGTCAATCAAATCATCCTTTCGATGCTTCCCGTTTGATGCGGATATTATCCGATCTTATTCCGAATATTGTGCTTACCTCTTTTTCCAAAGCCGACGCCGAGATGCTGTCTTTTCGGCATACAGTATAACTCTCTCTGATGCACTCAGGGCAGAAGTAACCGAGATGAGTCAAGTATGCGATCTCTCCGTCATACAGCTCTCCGCCGCATGAGATACATTCCGCAATCGGTTTTGTGTTATGTGTGTTTTCCCGCATGGTCGTTTGTTTTTCCCTTCCTTTGATGACCGCGGCGTTTTTTTGATATGAATAAATGTGTGATATAAAAGAACAAATGTTTGTTTGGATATTATACCATATAAGGCGTGGGTTGTCAAGTGGAAATAACGAAGATATTTTTTGCTTGAATTGAGAATGATACTTGTAACTTCGCGGACAATGTGATAAAATAATAATGATTAAGCATTTTATAAACCCAGAGGACCAAAGAATGAACGAAAAATTTGTAAGACAACCGATGACAGTAAATCTTCATACACATACTGCAAGATGCGGACACGCAAGCGGAGACGACCGCGAATATGTTGAAGAAGCAGTACGTGGCGGGCTCAAGACATTAGGCTTTGCAGATCACTCCTGGTATGTGATTCGCGGGAATTATCATACCGATGCAGGTGTTACAACAAAAGAAAATGAAGATTACGTCAGTTCAGTCCTCAGTCTTCGTGACGAATACGCCGGTGTGATCGACATTAAGCTCGGTTATGAGGCTGATTATTACCCGAAGCATTTTTCGGGACTTATGGATATGGTGAGACGTTATCCCATAGACTACCTCATCCTCGGTCCGCATTACACAAACAATGAATATGACGGACGTTACGCCTGCAGATGCGAGAGTGACAGATCTGTTTTCTCAGGTCAGGTCAGCCAGATCATTGAAGCTATGAATACGGGGCTTTTTACATACGTTGCACATCCCGACATTATGGATTTTGCAGATGAAGATGTTTTCCGTGAGGAATACTCGCGTCTTGTCATTCGTGCGAAGGAGCTTTCAATTCCGCTTGAGATAAATCTTCTCGGAATCAGAGGCGGAAGAAGATATCCGAATGAGCGTTTTATCAAGCTCTGCGGCGAGCTTGGTGCAAAAATGTGCATCGGTGCAGACGCTCATAATCCTTGTGATGTGTGCGATTTTGTTTCATACAACAAGGCACTTGATCTTGCAGAAAAATATGATGTTGAGATCGTATACGATCCGAAAATTGTATCTATCAAATAATCAGGGTGGAATTTAATGGAAAATTTTGAGCTGTTGGAAAGATTGGCGGAAACTGCCATATACAACAATTATCCAATATACAAAATTGCCATGTACAAGAATGGTGAAGTTCGGCAGAGGATCATTAATCCCTCAGCTGAGATTCTCCCGATTTATTCCATATCGAAAATTTTTGCAGCGGCATTCTGCGGCCTTGTGATAGACGACGGTTATCTCGACTACGACACTACTGTGTGGGATATTTTTGCGGATGAGTTCGACACGATAGATCCGACGTGGAAAGAGGTAACTCTTCAAAATACGCTGTCACAGACGGTAGGCGGCGGGGGGATCATCCTCGATATTGATTGTCAGAATGTTTTCGATTGGGGAGACGATTGGCTCAGCGTGGCTCTGAACAACCCGTTTGTCAGGAGTCCGGGGGAGTCTTTTAGAGAATCTGACTCAAACTTCTATCTTGCTTGCAGAATGGCTGAAAAGGCTTGCGGGCGACGCGCTCAAGAGGTTCTCGAGAAGAGATTATTTACCCCAATGCGTATGCAGGGTTGGGCGTGGGCTTGCTGCCCGAGAGGTCACATTGTCGGAGGCTCCGGCCTCTATATCAAAGCGATAGATGTCTTGAAGCTTGGTGCAATGTTTATGAATTTCGGAGAATACAACGGAATAAGGATTCTGTCAGAAGAATTCTGCGACAGGGCAACATCGGCAGTGGTTTGCCGTAACGCGAACAAGGACTACGGATACGCGTTCAGTATTCTGAAGAAAAAGAATAACTTTAAGCTCGAGTGCCTCGGTATGAACGGTCAGGCAATAAAGATCAATCGAAAAGACAACACCGTTGTTGTGTGGAGTGCATACGATGACCGAGGAATAATAGATATGCGATTTGATGAGATTCTTGAATCGTAATTTTGGAGAAAATATGGCACATATTAATACAGATAAAGCAGAAAACAACATACCCGAGGAGCACAAGACCGTTCGTCTGACTCTCATCTCGAAGCATATTCTTCCCGATTTGAGCCGAATGAACGGAGTTCGCTCTCTTTTTGACAATGCAGATCAGTTGAAGAAGAAAAACAGACCGGTTACTCCCGAGAATTATCCCGATGAGATGAACGAGGCGGTCAGAGTTATTTTGGATAACGATGCGGGTGCGGACAGCAGATTCGGATTCGATGACGATTACGATGATTTTGATCCTGAGGCAGATTCTGATGGATCGAAGGATCCGCTTCAGATGATCGAGGATCTCGCGAGATTTATCGCAGAACAGGACAACGAAGAGGATGAGGACGACGGGGCGTTCGTGTTCAAGACACTTGCATCAATGACGCGTCGGACAGCTCCCGACGGAAGTGAAGAGATAGAGATCGCCTACGATGAACACGATTCACTTGATAAAACGAGAACGGTGATCCTTTACAACCCTTCAAAGCCGGGAAGCGTGTCGATCTTCCACGAGGGAGACGTGACGAGTATAATCATCTGCGAGAAGGGCGTTCGTCATTTCTCAGCCTACAATACTCCGATAATGCCTTTTGAGATCGCAGTTTACGGCAGAAAATGCGACGGCGGCTTCACTTATGAGGATGGCGGCGAGCTTTCGATAGATTACATTATCGAGATCCGCGGCGCAGACGTTCAGAGAACGATCATGCGCATATATGCCGATATAATTGAATAAAATCTCAAAAAATACTATATATTGTGTAAAATCTATTGACAAGACACTAAATATAGTGTATAATATATATGTTGAATGAGTCAGGGTTTTAATTTGGGATACACCCCAAAGAGCAAGATAATCTCATTTTCCTTTTTCCTTAAAAGCGTCCTGTAAAAATGTTTATCAAAAAACGGTAGGCATTTTTACAGGACGTTTTTTGTTTAAGCGAGCGAACAAATGTTTGATGATTTGCGGATTTAGATGTGCGATAAATTAACACGAATATGTGCAGAAATGTTGATGTTTATTCTGAATGAGGAATAATATCAACATTTTTTGTTTGGATTCTGATTGGACTTTTTTTGGAAATATTCGGGATGACAAACATATGTTCGGTGGTGTATAATATGAGCGTAGCCGATGAGTAGTCGGGAAACCGACAAATTGATTGGTCCGACCGTCGAGCCGATCAAAAAATCGTATCGACAGAAAGGGGGGAGTCGGTGGATATATACGAAAAAGGCGAGATAACAGAACCGCTCGGGGATATCTCGGAGAAGCAGTCGTCACTTGCAATGGCGATGGTGAGGTTGAACGATCCTCTTGAGGAGATACTCTCCCGTCTTGGAATTGGTGAAGACGAATTTGCCGAGTGGGTGAGAGATCCCTCGTTCAGAGAGTACACCGCGTCACTTGCGCGAGATTTTGCGGAAGCTGACGAGGTCAATGTGTGGAAATCTCTTCTTGATCTGATAAAAGGCGGAAGCGTCCCCGCAATTAAACTGTACTTCGATCTGCAGAGTAAAAGAACGTCTTCACAAAGGCGGGTGGCATCAGATGAGGTCATAGAGTTGAGGCGTGATATCTTCGGCGGCGATTGATGAGCGAATATAATTTTGGTGGATTACACCGCGAATATATGAAAAAAGCGTATTCAGCAGTCATCAATGTGGCTGAAGGTGCGGTCAGAGCGGGAAAAACAGTTGACAACGTTTTTGTTTTTGCGGCACTTCTCGAGAAATCCCCCGACAAATTTCATCTTGCCACGGGATCAACTCTCGGAAATGCTAAGCTGAACATCGGAGACTGCAACGGCCTTGGGCTTGAGCATATTTTCGAGGGAAGGTGCAGGTGGACAAAATACAAGGGGAATGAGGCTCTTGAAGTTATGACCTCCGTCGGACGCCGCATCGTAATATTTGCGGGAGGGAAGAATTCCGATTCGTACAAGAGGATCCGTGGTAATTCTTACGGAATGTGGATCGCAACGGAGATCAATCTTCACGCAGACTCGACGATAAAGGAAGCGTTCAACCGCTGCCTTGCGGCGAAGGACAGACGAGTGTTCTGGGACCTCAACCCTTCCTCACCGTCATCCCCGATCTACCGCGATTACATAGACAGATATGCGGCGATGAGTGAGTCCGGTGAGGTGCGCGAGGGATATTACAACTACGCGCATTTTACTATATTTGACAATCCCGTTGTCACGAAGGAAAGGCTTGATGACATCATAGCGCAGTATGATCCCGAATCTGTGTGTTACAGGCGTGATATCCTCGGTCAGCGATGTGCGGCTGAGGGCTTGATCTACCGAAAATTTGCCGATTCTCCCGAGGATTTTACGGTAGACGAAGTAGATGCGCGGATCATAGATTTTGTGAACATCGGAGTCGACTTCGGAGGCAACA
The DNA here is from genome assembly GCA_015063455.1 of Oscillospiraceae bacterium. GTDB lineage: Bacteria > Bacillota > Clostridia > Oscillospirales > CAG-272 > UMGS1696. The sequence goes on along the minus strand of SVUC01000007.1, from coordinate 24,328 downwards.
GATCGCGGACAACCTTTGTGGCGACGGCATTTGCGGGGCACGTACTTTATGTGATCACGGAGCACGTTGTGAAAGGCGGAAAGGGAGACATTGACCCGGATCGGATCGCAAGAGAGTTTGCGGCATTCATCGGCGAGATCCGGGAGAGGTGGTGCGGAGTTCAAGTGAAATACGTCTTTGCGGACAGCGAAGCGCAATACCTTATCAACGGACTGAGAAGATACCTTGCGGCAATCGGTGAGAATGTTAAAGTTATGGACTCGGCGAAGCGTGCGATATGCGACAGAATAGCGTTTGTTAATTCTCTCATGTCGCAAGGCAGATTCTTCATCCTGAGAGGGTGTGATCACTTGAAAGAAGGGCTCTCTTGCGCTGTGTGGGATGAGAATTCTTCCGCTGACAAAAGGCTTGACAACTTCACGTCAGACATCGACATTCTCGATGCGATGGAATACTCGATCGAGAGGTATATGGCGAAGATGGGGCTGCCGCGCCGTGAAAGACAATAAACAAAAATACGTACAGAAATGGTCTATGAAGTATTTGTGCGGGAAAGGTAAGAATTATGATTAACGAGGAAATACTCTCTCTTCTCGGCATCTCGTCTCAGGCGTATTACGCGAAGATAGACGAGTGGGAATCGTGGTGGAGAGGGTACAACAGATCGTTCCACGAATTCTGCGAGGGCGGTGTGGGCGGCAGGCTTGTAAGACGTGAGCTTTACCGAATGAATATGGCAAAGAAGATCTGCGAGGATTGGGCGTCTCTTCTTCTCAACGACAAGACAACGGTGAGGATCGGCGACGAAAATGCGGAAGGCTTTGTGTGCTGTGTTTTTCAGAAAAACGGATTTATGGCTCAGGCGAACAGCCTCGTTGAGAAAGCGTTTGCTCTCGGCACGGGTGCTGTCATCCTTCGTCTCAGCGGTATCGGAGAAAAAGACGGCGCGATCGATCCCCTCGGGGATGCGGATGTGTCATTCGAGTTCGTTGATGCATCACACATTGTCCCGATCAGTGTTGTGAGAGGAAAGATCACAGAAGCGGCGTTCGTCTCGGGCGGCATTATCAAGGGAGAAGAGTACACCTACATTGAAGCTCACACTCTTGAGAATGACGGATATGTGATCAGAAACGAGTTTTATGTTCGTGAAAATGGTGAGCTTGTGAAGCGTGAGTTTGAGGACTGCGCGGCTGAAATACATACTCACTCGAGTATTCCGCTGTTCTCGATCCTCACACCGAACATTCAGAACAACATTGATTCATCCCTCGGACTCGGCGTATCTGTTTTTGCGGATGCGATCGACTGTCTCAAGGGTGTGGATCTTGCGTTCAACAATTTCTGCCGCGACATCAAGCTCGGCGGAAAGAAAGTATTCTTGAATCAGTCGCTTATCAAGCGTGACGATTACGGGAATGTGGTAACACCGGACGACGTTGCTCAGCAGCTTTTTGTAACAATTGGCGACAGCGATTTTGCGGATAATCCGATGATCGTTGAACACAATCCCGAGCTGAGATCGGCGGAAAACTCTGAGGCTGTACAATGTCATCTCAACTATCTCTCGTTCAGATGCGGACTCGGCACACATCACTACACGTTCAGTGACAACGAAGGCCGTGCGCATCTCACCGCGACTCAGTATATGGGTGAGAGACAGGATATGCGTCAGAATATCTCAAAGCATCAGAAAAATGTGGAAATTTTTCTCATAGGTGTTGTAAGAGCGCTTATGTGGTGCGCGTCTGAGGTATTCGGGCTTGATATTGATATGACAACGGATGTGTCGGTAATGTTTGACGACACATACTTCGGAGACAGCGAGACTTACAGAAGCCGCGATCTCGAGGAGGTTAAGCTCGGTGTTATGACTGCCGAGGAGTACAGAGAAAAATGGATCGGAGGAATAAAAAATGGCTGATTTGGCAGAAATATTCGGCAGCGGGAAAATATCTTACGATGAATTTCTCATAAAAGCAGGAGAGATGGGTGTTGAGATCGGTGACACGGGTGAGCTGAGAGATCATTATGAGAATGAGATCCGTGGAATCAGATGCGCGAATGCGCTTGAACGAGAGCTTGAGAGATCCGGGGTGAAGAACCGCGAGCTTGTCACAAGAATCATTGATATGAGCTCTGTTACGGTCGATGAGGACGGTGTTCACGGAATCGCTGAGCAGATCGACGGACTCAGAGAAACTGATCCGTATCTCTTTGAAGGAGCTGAGGCGGCCGCCGAAACAAAGCGTGTAAACAGCGGAATGAGACACTTGGGTACAATAGTTGATCCCGACAGACTCAGCGACAGAGAATTCTACAAAAAAATCAAGCTGATGTAAATTCGGCAAAAAACTAAATTTGAAAGGATAGGTACAAAATATGGCAAAACTTGACATTTCAGTAAAACAGATCGCACGCGAGGCTCTTCCGAGACTTATCGACAACCTCGTGTTCCCGAATCTTATCTACAAAGAAAACATCGACGGCGGTGCGGCTAAACAGGGAGACACCGTTTCCGTGAGATGCCCCGTAAAGCTCACAGCGAGTGAGTTCGATCAGTCCTCCGGTATTTCTGCACAGAATATGCAGAACGACACCATTGACGTAAAGCTCGATCATCTCGCAACAGTTGATATGCAGGTGGGTGCAATCGAGGCAGCTTGCGACTTCGATTCCGTTGTCAGAATGTTTATCGAACCTGCGGCGGCAGCTCTCGCTGAAAAGATCAACGCCGAGGGACTTTCTCTCTACAAGGATATCCCGACATTTGCAGGTACTGCGGGTACAACTCCCGACGGACTTGACGATCTCGCTGAGGCGTCTTATGCGCTTGACACACAGAAGGTCCCTGCGGGTATGAGATGTGCGGTTTGGAATCCTCTTGCAGCGTCTAAGCTCAAGCAGGTCCCCTCTATCGTGAACGCCGAAAAGTGCGGTTCTTCTTCCGCGCTCAGAACAGGCGCGATCGGTAAGGTGTTCGGTATTGAGAACTATATGTCTCAGGCGGTTTGCGATCACAAGACTTCCTTCAGCGGTACTCTTGCACTCAAATCTGATGTGACAGACTCACGTGAGGTCGTATTCAATCTCACAGGCAGCGGGGAGCTTCAGCACGGTGACATTATCAAGATCGGCGAGAAGACTTATGCAGTAAAGTCAGCAGCAGTTTCCGGCTCTTCCGTTACAGTTGAGTTTACAACTCCTGTAACAGCGTCTTCCAGCGATAAGGTTGAAGTGATCGGTTCTCACACAGCGAACCTTGTGTTCCATCCGGACGCATTCGCGTTTATCACAAGACCTCTTCAGGCTCCCGCAGGTGTTGAATCTTACGTCACAACCTACAACGGCGTGGCGCTCAGAGTAGTTCGCGGATACGATATGAAGTACAAGAGAGAAATTCTCTCCATGGACGTGCTCTACGCGTTCAAGACTATTTATCCCGAGCTTGCCGCAAGATATCTCGGCTGATCTGATCAAAAAATGAGGAGGGGAGTTTATGACTGAAGGTGAAATCAAACGGGGGAGGGAAATTCTCCTCTCCCTTATTTACCCCATGCGTACAGAGGATATGACAGAAGCTCAGCTTGCGGGATTTGTGGCAGCCGCCTGTCTGCAGGAGGAATATATGCAGTCAAGCAGCGTGAGAAGTATCAAAAGTGAAGCTCTCGGAGATGTCCGCGTGACTTATGCGGACGACAGCGGAGTCACGGTCTCCGGTGAAAAGATAGCGCCTGCGGTGATCGGCACGCTCAGACAGTGCGGACTTCTCGACTGCTGGGTATAACGGGGGTGAGCTTATGAACGGATTTACCGTCGGAAATGTGGAATACAGGTCATACATCGGTGAGGATGAAAACTACGATGCGGTCTACGCAAAATACAGACTCGAAAATGCTGCCGTGCGTGAGCTCTTCTCGGTCGATGAGGAAGCGACCTTGATAGGTGATGTGACGCTTTACTATTTCCCCGAGAGATGCAGATGTCTTGATTCCTCAGGAAAGAAGGTATCTTTCCCGAGACCGAAAGCAGGTGACATTTGTGTTCTCGATGCAGGCGAGGAAGCGGAGAGGTCATTCAGAGTTGCCGAGGTCGGATACTTTACAGGATCGTCAGAGCTTTCTCACATAAGGCTGAAGCTGAAGTGAGGGCGAGATGATTAAAGTGAGTATAGAGACCGATCTCAGCGGAATTGAGAAAAAGATCAGCGAGCGCAAGGAAATGACCGTCAGAGCACTTGAAGGTGCGGTGATCTCCTCGTGTGATCCGTATGTTCCCTATAACACGGGACGTCTGTGCTCGTCTGCCCATCCGAGTGGCTCGGGGGACATCGGAGAGGTTACATATTCAGCGGATTATGCGGCGGTATGCTACTATGCGAACCGCGAATTCTCAAAGAAAAAGCATCCTCTCGCAACTGCACAGTGGTTTGAGGCGGCAAAGATCTCTGATATTGAGAAGTGGATCTATGTGGCAAAAGGATGCCTTGTAGGCGGCACGTCGTACACGAGCGGGGCTCATCTTAAGCCGTACGAATTCTCGGCGGCAGTTTATTGATTGGAGGAGATCTGATGAATATGATCGAAGAAGAAAAAATACCGTCTCTGATATGCGGATTTCTTGATCCGATCTGTGAAGACGGTGACGTTGTTCGCGGATTTCTCCCTGAGACATGGCGTGACGGCTTTGCTTCTCTCAGAATGACGGGCGGTCCCGACACGGTGAGAAGCTACGTTGACGGATCGGGGATAATTGCTCTTACATTCGAGATCCGTGTGCGATGCGAGGGAGAAGATGTCGGAGATCGACTTGACGTTCTTGAGTTTTACAAAAAGATCGCGGATCACGTGAGAGGGAATATGATCAACCTCGGCGGACGCGAGGGCAAGATCGTTGTGCGATCTAACGCATCAAAATCGGCGGTGTTCTCAAGCGGAGAAGAGGAATACCGCGCGGCGTATGTTTTGAGATATTTCAGAGGAAATGAAAATTAATCGAAAGGCAGGAATTTTATGTCAATAGTAAAAAGAGCTGACAGACAGCACTATATGAACACGGGCACAAAGGAGATTCCCGTGTGGTCTCTGATCGGTGAAGGCTTTACTGAATTTACAGAATCAAAAAATGCGGTGAGCTATCAGAGACGATATATTCACGAGGCGACAAAGCGTACCGATATCACGGGATATGCACCAGAGATCGACTACGAGCTTGAGGTTTACTCAGATAATCCGGTAATCGAAAAGCTACGCCTTATCACTGACCGTGAGATGACGGGAGAGGCTGCAAGAATTGAAGTGATCAGCGTAGATCTCTTTGATGAGACCGAGGATAAGGGTATCTATAATGCAGTCAAGAGAGAATACTCCGTCATTCCGGATGAGTGCGGCGACGGTACTGATGCGCTCTGCTACACGGGTACAATGAAGGCAGTCGGTGATATTACTGTCGGAGTATTCGCAAAGTCAAGCGGAACATTCAGTATAAAATAATCTGAGGAGGTATGGGTATGAGTAACTTTTGGTGTTACGGCGGGCGGGAATATCCGTTCGATATCAGCGAAGCGGAATGTATGAAGGCGGTGGGAGATTCTCTCAGTGCGCTGAAGACTGCGGCAGATGAGCTTGAGGCGAGAGTGGGACTCTCACCTCACGAAACGATAGACGAGCAGTGCGAAATGATCGGTGCGTTCTTTGACGGGATCTTTGGGGACGGCGAGGGCGAGAAGATCTGCGGAAAGCGTCACAGCCTTGAGAAGTATTCTAATGCTTATGTGGAGTTTATTGTGTTCCTCAGCTCTCAGGTCGAAGCGTTCGCATCTATGCGTGAATCTATTGAAGCGAGATATGCTGACCGCATTTGTTCCGCTGAGGCAGTCGGTACGGATATATGAAAAAGGTAAGCATTTTATGTGACGCACTTCCGCGCGAGATCGAGGTGTGCGGCGAGAGATTTGGGATCATAACCGATTTCCGCCGCTGGATCCTCGCTGTCGACGCATTCGGAGACCGTGAGATCCCCGACACGATGACGAAGATCAGGTGTGTGACGATGCTCGTGTGTCCTGAGCTTTGGAGACGTATCAGGGCGGGCGAGAAATTCCCTGCAGAGTTTTACACTGAGCTTGCAATCGAGCTTTTACGCTTCGCGTCCTGCGGTGAGGAGCTGTCAAAAACAGGAAACGTGGATGGCGGCAGAGGTGAGAGGAGCTTCGATTTTACACAGGACAGTGAGGTGATCTTTGCTTCATTTATGGAGACATACGGAATTGATCTCACCTTAAGCCGAATGCATTGGTGGAAGTTTACGGCACTTCTGAGGAATCTTCCCGAGAAGTGCGGATTTATGAGGATCGTTCAGCTCAGACGGTGTGACACATCGAGGATCGAGGATGATTCTCTCAGACGGCGGATCAGACGTGCGAAGGCTGCGGTGAGGATTCGCTGATTTATAAAGAATAACATAAAAAGGAGGAGAAATTATGGCTGACGGATCGGTAACAATAGGTGTTTCCCTTGATACATCTGAGATCGCGGCGTCTGCTGCAAATATTGAGGCGCAGATGTCATCTCTCGGAACAAGAATGGGTGCATCTCTTTCCGCGTCTATTGCAGCGGTTGGAATCGGAGATGTTCTGAACTCTTCTCTCTCAGATGTGAACGCTGCGGTCTCTGCTGCAGCACAGCGGATAATTGAGACGATGCGGCTTGCGGCTCAGAATTCGGCATTGCTTTTCCGCACATCCGGTTGGCAGACGGTTGGTTCATCTGCGATGAGCGAGATCGCATCAGGTGTCAGAGGAGGCGAAGGATTTGTAAACCACGCTGTGCGAGAGGTGTCGTCATCCGCAAAAGGTGCTTTTTCCACATCGGGATGGGTGTCAATCGGGGAGGAGATCATGTCGGGTGTTGCGGCGGGAATTCTCTCAGCAGGACGTGAGGTGGTTGCGGCAATCAAAAAAGTCTCTCTGGACGCGGATACAGCGGTGAAGGACTATTATCAGATCAAGTCTCCGTCCGCGCTTATGCGTGACGAGGTCGGTGTTATGATCTCGCGAGGTATTGCGGAGGGTATCCTCTCGGGGTCATCTTATGTAAACGGCGCTATGGCGTCAGTTTACGGTGGTCGTGAGTCGAGAGGGGTGGACTCCTCGTTGCAAGGAATGAAGGGGAGTGTCACACAGAATATTTATCTGAGAGATGACGATGCATCTCCGTACAGAACGGCAAGAAGGATCAGACGTGAAAGCGAGGCGATATTCAGACTGTGACAGATTTTGGCAATACATATAAAATCATATTTCGCTCGGGGAAATATGAGATTGAAATATCTCCCGAGGCAGATTGCAAACTCGTTGAGAGAGGCTTTTCGGGATATTCGAGTACAGGCTTTGATGTGAAGGTAGCTTCATATGCCTCGAATGTCGGCGGGTATGCTCAGAGACGTCGTTTTGCGGAGCGTGAGATCGAGCTGGTGTTTGAGATCGTAGGAGGGACGGACGATGAGATACGCCGACGTTTGATCACGATGATGAATCCGATGGCTGAATGTACTCTGGACATCGAGATGTTCGGCGTCAGACGTGTGATTGAAGTGATACCTAACGAGGAAGCGGTGTTTGACAGAGCTACGTTCTATGACTCGACAGAGGTAACGCTCAGATTTATCTCCCCTTCTGTGTTCTTCAAGGATCACGAGGGCAGAAAGGTACGTTTTCACGATTCCTGTCCGATGCTGACTTTCCCGATGAGTTTTATGGCAGGCGCGGGTACTGTAGCAGGAATCTTCCGCACGACCGACAAGACTACCATTGAAAATCCGGGGGATTATGAGTGTGGAATTGTAGCTGTGATAAAGGCTGCAGGCGGAGATGTGGTAGGACCGGGAATTTCCTGCGGACAGTATTTTATCAAGTGTCCGATAACGCTCTCTGACGGAGATGAAATAGTTATTGATACGCGTCCGAAGATGAAGAATATTTACAAAAACGGTGAGAGAAGCTTCAATTTCGACAAGAACAGTACGTTTTTTACCCTTCCGGCAGGCGAGTCAACTCTTCGAGTGACCTCTGATTCGGGTGGAGAATTTATGGATGCGTATGTTGAATTCACACCGCTTTACTTTGGAATGTGAGGTGATTTGATGGAGCTTTACTTTCTCGGTGAGGATTTTTCCGTCATCGAAGGACCGATTGACGAATTCACGTCGATCGTATGGAGTGAAAGATACAACGAAAGAGGCACATTCACCCTTCATTTTCCAAGGTTTTTGATAGGACGTGTTACGGGTGCGTCGTATGTCAGATCGTCTCCGTCAGAAAACGGCGGGCGTATCTTCTGCGGACGCATCGAATATCTCACTACAGTAGACAGCGGAGACTGTGAGATGGGGGGACATCTTCTTGAATGCCTGCTTGATGACAGACTTATGATAGGAGTCGGAAGCTATTCAGGTACGGTGAGCGAGGTGGCTCTCGCGGCAGTTTCAGATAACATCAGAAATGACGGAAGCGTGTCGATCCAAATATCCGAGAATAATGCACAGATCGGGGAGAGGGTAACTGTTGGATATTCGTGGGATTCTCTTTCAGATTGGCTATACTCTCTTCTCACGCCGTACGGCGCATCGTACAGGATCGAGCTTGATCCCGACACAATGAAGCCTTTGTTTTCTATTGTGACGGGAAGAGACCTTACGTCTGAAGCTGTCACAGACGATCAGCCTGCGATATTCTCGTCATCGTTCGGAAACATCATTTCTCTTGAAATGGAGAAAAACTCCGAGGGCAAGAAAAATATCGTGTATATCGAGGGATCTGACGGGACTGTGGTTACGCTTGACAGAAGCGGAGGAGACCATAAACGAGAGATTTGCAAAAAGGTGTCCGATATATCTCCCGAGGACTTTGAGACGGCTGAGGATTATGAGGCTGCTCTTCTTGTGCGTGCGGCAGAAGTTCTCTCAAAAAGCGGAGATGCCGTTTATGTAAGCGCGGAGTGTGACTCAGATGCACTTCCGCGATACGGAGTCGATTATTTTCTCGGAGATATCTGCGACGTGGTTGACGACGAGCTGTGTCTTTCATTTGGTATGCGTCTCACAGCGGTTGATACGGTCTGCGAGGGCGGTGTGAAAATGATCTACCCGTCATTCGGTGATGAAGTGCGGTATATCAGGCAGATACTTAAAAAGCAGTAACAAAAATTAACTTGGAGGTTTAATATGGCAGATATAATTGCGGAAGTTTACGGCGGAATGTTTGATTCTACCTCAGTTGAGGAAACTGCCGGAGGTTTTCCGCGCGGAAACAAGGCTGTAGATTCATCGTTCTTTGCGAAAATGATATCGTGTTTTTATAAAGATGGTATTTTCGGGGATGACAGCTTTAAGATTACACCGGATGCGGGACTTTCGGTGAAGATCTCGGCGGGGATCGCTTGGATCAGAGGATATATGGCGTGGCAGAGATCTGATACGATTTTGACACTTGCTGACGGTGGGACATACGCGATAGTACTCAGACTTAACACGGCTACCGGAGAATTCAATCTGATCGGGACGGAGAATATTTCAGGAGTCCCGCAGAACACTAACAATATAAAGGATCTTGTACTTGCGTATGTGGCGATCCCGTCATCAACGGTTGCGTTAAGTGAGAGTATGATCACAGACAAGAGACACGACAGCACGGTCTGCGGGGTTGTGACAAGTACGGTCGATGCACTCGGATATGTGGCTAATGCAGAGAACGCCAATATGCTCGGCGGTCAGTCTGCGGAAGATTTTCTGCAAAAAAGCGGCGGAACAATGAGGGGAACATTGAAGGCGGCATCTGACACTCTCGGCGCACAGGTCGTAAGAAATATCGGGTACGGATCATCTGTTCCTGCGTCACTTGAAGAAGGCGAGCTTTTCATACTCGTCGAATAACGGGTGGTGAGCGAATATGAAAACACTTTACAAAACAGCAAAGCTCCTCACCGTAGGCGGATACCGTGCGTGTATTGAGGTGATGAGCGACGGAAAACAGCTGCATTTTTCGATAACTCATAAAAACAATTCAAAAACGGCGTATTCGGGCACAGTTGCTATTGATGTAACATATAACGGTGAGAGCAGAGCGTTGGAGTGGAAGACTGCGGGAAGTGCTTCCGCTGTGTTTGATTACTCAGATTCGGTGAAGTCAGTTGTTGTGTCAGGCGCGGAGATCAACTACAAAAACGTGTCGTACGGCACTTCCCACGTGTTTACCTGGGCAGGAAGCTATTCCACCCCCGATCCGACACTGAATTTGACGTGTCCGTTGGTTTTTGTGTATAATAAGACATCAGATCTGACATGGAAGGTGAGCGATCCGCTGGGCAGAGAATACCGCGTTCTTGGTGTGAATCTTGTCGGTAAATATTCGCCCGACGAGAATTTCATGACGGTTATCCAATCATCATATACATCGAGCTCGTACTCGTATACTCCGGGACCATATACTCAGTTTACTATAGGACACTATGTTTTTCTTGAAGTGATGATAGGTGTGTTCGGCTCATCTGATGACGATGACGAAAGCTATGTCGGATTTGCTGAGGCAAAGACACCGATTTATTATATAAACCAAAACGCTTTGTCCGCTGCCCCGTATTTTGTTTCGATCAGTGAGCTCAAAAAAGGGGAGACGTGTACTGTGAAATGGAAAGATGTAAATGACGATTCCCCGTACAGTATAAAGAGCTACGAGCTGATGTGCGGCGTAAACGGAGGAACAGTTGATACCACTTTGTACTCGGGAAGCGGCACGTCATACACTTACACGATCGGTGAGGATGTCAAAACGGTGAAGTTTGCCGTGAGGTCGATCTCGCACTATTCGTCAAAGCATTCTGAGTATAATATAACAGAGTGGAAGAGAGTTGCAGGAGGCGTGAATATTTATATTGGAGTCGGTGGAGAAGTTAAGGAAGCGGTAGGTGCATATCTCGGTCGTGGCGGGGATCTAATTGAGATAGGAGAGGTCACTGTGGGATAATTCCCGTATTCTGAGTATTTCCGATGAATCGTGTCGGGATATTTTTCATATAATATTAGTAGAGAGATAAGAGAAAGAAAAATACCGTGCAGCCCTTTTGCGGGAGCACGGTATTTTTTATTATTCTTCTATACGAGAGATTATCGTTACACTGCCGTCATTTTTGGTCGTGTATGCGATCTTTATGGTATCACCGACCTCGTAGAAGAGGATATCTTCAGTGAACGCCATTCCGTACACACCGCCGGGAGACTTGATGTAAACGGTAGTCTCGCCGCTCTTGGTGATGTAGATGATCTCGTCGATCACGATCTCCTCTGTTACAAGAGTTGCGCTGTCGACTTTTGTGCCATTCTGAGCGAGTGCAGTCTTGTATTTCTGGAATACGTCATCTTGAGTTTCGCTCGTTACAACGATGTTGTAGTTGCGGACGTTTACCATTGAGTACATCTTGACGATACCGGAGGCATCCTTGAGAACCATAATGTATGTAGCTTCGCCGCCTACGTTGATGAGAGACGGGAACGATGCCTGATATCCGTACTGCTGAACAGATCCTTCAGCAGCTGACATTGCGCTGTATTCCTCAGCACCGGGAACGCTGAAGAATTTGTATTCACCCGTTCTGCTGTTTGCGAGGATGAATCCGATGTTAGCTTCATCGTTCGAGGTTGAAGTAACACCTGTGAATATGTAAACGTCATTTCCGATGATCTTATATCCGAAATCGTCTGTTGTGACAACACAGTTTGTCTGTGCGAATGCAGAGTTGAGATATCCTCCGCGGAGCATTCCGTACCAGTCATATTTCTGGCAGATAAGTGTGCCGTAGTAAACAATATCGATCCAGTCGGGAGACTCGGAAGGCTTGTACTCGGCGGTCTCACCTGTACACGCATCGAGGGTGATAACGGTATCAACGTCCATTGCGCCGAACAGCCCTGCATTGGGCTTCATAGTAGACGCTACCCAATAGGGATGTCCGTTGTCGTCAACCTCAAAGCAGATACTTCCGAAGATCGCTGTGGGATACTCGAATCTCAGCGCACGGTAGAGGTCTTTTGCAAGATAAGCTGACGGGCTGTATTTGATGAACGAGCCCTCAAGTCTGACGAACTCAGCATCAAAGCGGACTGTGTCGACCTTAACGTATCCGGGGATACCGGAGGACTGATTTGTGAGCCACTTGAAGAAAGACGCATACTCAAGCGGAGCTACCTTGTAAGGCTTTGCCGTGTCGTCGATCGCGCTTCTCATAGCGATCTGTGTGTAATCGTTCGAAACGTTGTACTGTGACACGAGATCGGAGAGAGTACCGAGAGTTCTTGCGCCGATGATTCTCGCGGAAGCGGTATCCATAAGCGCGATATCGGAGACGTATTCGGTTTCCCTGATGTCCTCGGCAAACTGCGCGTCATCAACTGTTATGAGAGAGCTGTAGGTTTTCGCGCGGAACATCTGTGAGGAGAGAATACCGCCGATGACGAGGAACACGATAACGGCTGCTGAGAGGATGAGCACGACCTTTGTGAAAAGGGGTTTCTTGCCTGATTTGTCTGTATTGACGTGGATGTGACCGCTTGGATCGTGAATGATCTCGGCGTAGATTTTGCCTGAGATAACACCGATAACATAATATGAGACGAGAACGAGGATGTCAATGAAGAAGAAAAATGTCCAGAATTCGCCTGAGTATATCGAGATCGGCGGGAGTGTGACGTAGTACACCAGCCCGATCAGGAGAAGAACGGCGAGAACGTAGAGTGTGATGCTGATTGCGCGTTTTTTCATATGTGATTCCTCCATTTTATAAATTTTTATGTGTGTTTTTAGTGAAAATAGGTTTGGAGATTCCCAAGAACCTTTCCTCAAAAGGTTCTTGGGTGGAGTTTGTCAAACAATTTGATATTACAAAATTTGACAGGACTAATCAGAGAAGGCGTTTCGGAGTCCTCCATCATATATGATGAGTGACTCCGACTCAGGACTTTGCCCTAAGAACCCACTTGGGACTCTGTCCCAAGACCCTGCAAACTTTGAAAAGTTTGATCAAACTTTTATTGAATAAGTTCGGCTTAGATTTTAAGTTTATCCTTCAAATACTGTCCGGTATATGAGATCTCGCACTGCACGATCTCCTCGGGAGTGCCTTCGGCAATAACGGTACCGCCGCCGTCTCCCCCTTCAGGACCCATATCAATGATATGGTCAGCGCATTTGATAACGTCAAGGTTGTGCTCGATTACAACAACAGTATTTCCGCCTTCAACAAGCTGCTCAAGTATCGCGATCAGCTTCTCAACGTCGGCAGAGTGAAGACCTGTTGTAGGCTCATCAAGAACGTACAGCGTCTTTCCCGTAGATCTGCGCGAGAGCTCAGTTGCGAGCTTGACTCGCTGAGCTTCACCACCGGAGAGTGTCGTTGATGACTGACCGATCTTGATGTATCCAAGACCAACATCGCAAAGGAGCTTGAGTCTGTTTGAGATTTTCGGAATGTCGCGGAAAAACTCAACGCCCTCGTCTGCGGTCATCTCAAGTACGTCGGAGATGTTTTTGTCCTTGTATTTTACCTCAAGGGTTTCTCTGTTGTACCTTTTGCCGTGGCAGACGTCACAGGTTACATAAACGTCGGGTAAGAAGTGCATTTCGATCTTCTTCACACCATCGCCTTCGCACGCCTCACACCGTCCACCCTTGACGTTGAACGAGAATCGTCCGCTGTTGTAGCCTCGCATTTTTGCGCCTGGAGTCATAGCGAAAAGATTTCTGATATCGGTGAAAAGTCCTGTGTATGTCGCGGGATTTGATCGTGGTGTGCGTCCTATCGGAGACTGGTCGATCGCGATTACTTTGTCAAGATGCTCAACTCCATCGATCCTGTCGTGATCTCCGGGATATGTGATCGAACGCATCAGCGTGTGTGCGAGAGACGAGTACAGAATAGAGTTCACGAGAGACGATTTGCCTGAACCCGACACGCCCGTTACGCATACAAGGCATCCGAGGGGGAAATCTACGGTGATATTTTTGAGATTGTTTTCTCTTGCACCAACTACTGTCAGCTTGTGGCCGTTTCCTGCGCGGCGTATTTCGGGCACTTTGATCTTCCGCCTTCCCGAGAGAAAATCTCCCGTGATAGAATCTTTGTTTGCAGCGACCTCATCAGGCGTTCCGCAGGCAACGACCTCACCGCCGTGGATACCTGCCGCAGGACCGATGTCGATGATGTAGTCGGCTGCCTGCATTGTTTCCTCGTCGTGCTCAACTACGATGACGGAGTTGCCGAGGTCACGCAGATTTTTCAGCGTAGCGATCAGCTTGCTGTTGTCTCTCTGATGCAGACCGATTGAGGGTTCGTCGAGAATGTAGAGAACTCCTGCGAGAGATGAACCGATCTGTGTTGCGAGTCTGATTCTTTGTGCCTCGCCGCCCGAGAGGGTTGCGCTTTTTCTTGAGAGTGTGAGGTAATCAAGTCCTACCGATTTGAGAAATCCGAGACGGCTTCGCAGTTCTTTTATGATCTCCCGCGCGATCTGCATTTCTGTTTCGGTAAACTCAAGGGAGTTTGTGAAATCGAGCGCGTCTGAGATCGACATTGAGCAGTATTCGAAAATATTCTTGTCGCCGACGGTGATTCCGAGAGCATCGCTGTTGAGTCTTGCACCGTGACAATCGGGACAGGTGTGATCTGTGAGGAACTGCTCGTAGTATTCGTGTTCCCAAGCATTCGGCTGAGCGCGGTTCTCGATCATTTTCAGTATTCCCTCGTAAGAGAGAGTCTGTGTCTGTGAGCGCGCGCCAAAGTGGCGTGTTACGGTAACGATGTCACTCGAGCCGTGCAGGAGAACATTGTACGCATCTTTCGGATAATCGCACAGCGGAGTGTCGAGCGTGACACCGAATTTTTCGATTGCGGCGAGAATAAGAGGTCCGTTCCAGCTGTCGTCGGTCAGAGTTTTGAATCCATTTACGGCGATCGCACCCTCGGTGAGAGAGAGGGAATTGTCGGGGATCACTTTTTTCTCATCAACTGTGCGCAGAACACCGAGACCTGTACAGGTGGGACAGGCTCCGAACGGATTGTTGAACGAGAACATTCTCGGTTCAATATCCCCAAAGCTGATTCCGTGCTCAGGACACGCATAGTTCGTTGAATACTCCTGCTCGACTGCGTTTTCGTCTCCTCTCGGAACCGTGACGACGATCACCGATCCGCCCGACTCACGTATCGCACATTCAACCGAGTCGGTCAGACGGCTTTGCAGATCAGGCTTCATCACAAGACGGTCGATCACAAGCTCAACTGTGTGACGAAGATTTTTGTCAAGCTCAATATCTTCTGTGAGATCGTAAATGATCCCGTCGATTCTTGCACGGACGTATCCGTTTTTCTTCGCATCCGCGAGAATTTTCTCCTGACGTCCTTTTTTCGCACGGACAACAGGCGAGAGGATCATAAATCTCTCCCCTTCGGGAAGTGACATGATCTTGTCGATTATCACGTCGACCGAGGTCTGTCTGATCTCTCGTCCGCAGACGGGACAGTGCGGCACACCGAGACGTGCATAGAGAAGTCTGAGATAGTCGTAGATCTCAGTAACAGTACCGACGGTTGAGCGCGGATTTTTTGATGTAGTCTTCTGGTCGATAGAGATCGCGGGAGAGAGACCTTCGATCGAATCTATATCCGGTTTGTCGAGCTGACCGATGAACATTCTTGCGTATGACGAGAGGGATTCAACAAATCGTCTGTGTCCTTCGGCGTAGATCGTGTCAAACGCAAGGGACGATTTTCCCGAGCCCGACAGTCCGGTTAACACAACGAGCTGGTCACGCGGAACATCAACATCAATATTTTTGAGGTTGTTCATCCGAGCACCGCGAACGCTGATAAATTGAGGCATAGTTTTCTTTCCTTTGTTTTTTGATTATATATTTATTATCTGATTATCTGAATTCTTCGCATCTTTTGAATATCTCATCAGAGCGGAGCTTGTCAGCCTTGTAAGCCTTTCGCAGAAGCTCAGACGGGATAAATTCATCGTATTTTTCGAACACGGGGGACTCTGTGGGCGAGATGAGAGAATCGAGATCTATTCCTTCAGCCGCGATCTTTCTCGAAAGAGTACGCATCATGTCGTCTCCTCTTCCGCCTTCAAGCTTGAAGGTCATATAGTAGCATCCTTCAAATTCCATTCCGCTGAGCTTGTACGAGCCTGCGTTGCGAACGAGATATCTTCTGAGTGTTCTGAAGCTTCTTGTACCGAGCCACGGGAACAGAGCCCATGTATACCCACCGAGCGGGAGAATACAGCTCTCACAAAGTCCTGTATTTCTTGCGAGAGCGCGTGCCACTCTGAGCCTTGCGAGCGCACCTTCTCTCAGGTACGGGTATTCCGTATCTTCTCTGAGAATTTGTCGCATTCTCTCGAGTATCCGAGTGTGAACCTCGCCGTAGTCGCCGGGCCAGCTCACTTCCATTTTGCCGCTGACCGCTTTGACGTAAATGAGATGTCTGGGAATGTCAAGCTCCTCGACTTCCCATACACGTCCCGCAAGTGCAAATCTGTCACCGACGGGCGGCGGAGTGGTGATAACACCGATCTCGTCAGATTCACACCGAACGGTGTAGTCCTCGGTGTCCTTGAATACTGCGTAGAACTTGAATGAGTTGACAAGTCTCTCTCCGCGCAGTCCTACAATGATCTCACGCTCGTCCGTCATCTCAAGCCAATCGTTGTTTATCATTGAAACGAGAAGAGTTTTATAGTCCGCTTCATCAATGTAATCGAACGGCGGGAGTGACAGGATCTTTGCGGCGAGATCCTTTGCTGAGATCGCACCGGATGAGGCAACTGTTGAGAGCGTCTGCTGGAACAGGAGAGAAAACGGGCATTTTCTGATCGCGGGCGGTTCAATGAATCTCTCTTCAATGTAGAGCTGAACGATCGCGATAGCTTTGAGAAGCTCCCACGGGATAAGCTCCGGCAGGGGAGTGTTCGGAAGCGCGTTTTCCTCGCGGAACACCATCATCATCTCGGGCGGATCACCGCGGCGTCCGCTTCGTCCGAGCCTCTGCAGGAACGATGAGACGGAGTTGGGCGAGCCCTGCTGAATTATTCTCTCAAGCCGTCCGATGTCAATACCCAGCTCCATTGTGACGGTGGCGCAGGTGACAGCCTGTATGTCCTCGTCTTTCATCTTCAGCTCCGCTTCTTCGCGTATGCTCGCTGAGAGAAATCCGTGGTGAATGAGAAAAACGTCACGCTCACCGCGGCGGTCAGCTATCTCGCGTAGCGTTGCACAGATGTATTCCGTTTCCTCTCTTGAATTGGAGAAAACGATAGATTTTTTTCCTTTTGTTGCTTCATAAATGTATTCGTACCCTTTGTCGAGTGAGATCGTCTCCTCAGCCCGATTTCCTTCGGGAGTTGCAACCTCTGCGACATCACGATCAACGATGTAGAAGTGCTCCATTCCGAGCTTCCACTTGACCTTAGCCGGTGGGATCTCGGGAACGGTAGTGTCACGTCCGCTTCCCGCACCGAGCCAATTTGCCGCTGTCTCCATATCCCCGATCGTTGCGGATAGACCGATCCGTCTCGGAGATACGCCTGTTTTTGCGCGGAGACGCGAGAGCTGACAGATGATCTGATTTCCGCGGTCAGTTCCCGTGAGCGTGTGTATTTCGTCGATGACTATATATCTCAGATCTCCGAAGAGACGTATCAGATCGGATGACCGTGTTATAAGCATAGCTTCAAGGGACTCGGGAGTGATCTGAAGAATACCGCGAGGCTCCTTCAGTGCTTTTTGCTTGTGAGAGGCCGCGACGTCACCGTGCCAATGATAAACGGGGATCCCGCTCTCGTCACAAAGCTCAGATATTCGCCCGAATTGATCGTTGATGAGCGATTTAAGGGGGGCGATGTAAAGTACCCCGAATGACTGAGGCATATCATCGTAAAATTCCGATAAGATTGGGAAAAATGCCGCTTCTGTCTTTCCTGATGCAGTCTGCGACGGAAGAAGCATATTGCAGTCAGATGAGAAAATGATCTCTGCCGCCGCAACCTGTACGGGACTGAGGGATTCCCATCCTCTGCTGTAAATAAATTCTCTGATAAACGGAGAATAACTTTCAAATACCGACATGATAATCTCCATTCTGCCTTGTGAGGCGGCTAAATAATTATCTTTATCCTCAGAATTCTATATCGTCGAGTGTGATCTTTGGTGTCCGGGCGGGAGTGTGGACCTCCTCCGCTTCGTCAACATCAGCCGCGGCTGTTGTGCGCTCAACCGTACCCGCAATCTCCTCGAAGGATTTATCGGGATTTGTGTAGAGCAGATCAAGAAGCGTGACAAAATCACGGATTATCTCACGCGGGGTAATCATTGATTCCGCACCCTCACGCGTCATTGTATCTTTGAGGAATGCGAGCATATTCTCGTCGGAGACCTTTGATGACACATCCCACTTGTGATATTCACCGTGAAGGGATGAAAGGCGGAGCACAAGAGCGTAAAGCTCACTGTCCGAGAGACGTTTGAGTCTCAGAACGGGCTGCATCAGTGAGCGAAGCTCGCCGCCGCCGAATCGACCGTCAGCAAGACGGCTTCTGAGAGCCTCGTAGCTGTAGAGTCCGCGTCTTCCGTCCTCAAGAAACTGCGGAGTACCGCCGAAGACGATCATGAGTCCCGGGGCACGTCCCTGCATTGTGTCGTTGAACATAGCGAGGATCTTTTCGTAATTGTTTTCGCGTGAGATGCGGTTCGGTATCTTGTACAGATTCACACATTCGTCGATGTAAATGCAAAGTCCCGAATATCCGACCAAACGCACGAACGCGGTCAGAAGCTTTAAGTGATCGTACCAATTGTCATCGTTTATGACGGAGAGGGAGCGGATCCCCGTTGCATTTCTTGCTTCGGTACGTGTTCCGTATTCACCTCTGATCCACTTGAGACAAGCGGACTGCTTCATATCGTCGTCATCGCGCCACGCATTGTAGTATTCACGCAGAACAGATGCAAAATCAAATCCGCCGACGTCCGATTCAAGCTCGCGCAGATTCTTCATAATTCTCCGACCGAACTCGACCGCGTATTCTTCGCTTGACTGCTCGTATCCTTCGTCAGTCAGCTCACCGCCGATCTTTGTGAACCATTTCCCGAGGATCACAGGGAGCGCATTTCCGTCCGGGGAGGATTTTACCGCAATATTTTTGATAAGCTCGCGGTATGTTGCAAGTCCCGCACCGCCGCTTCCGGAGAGCTTTCTCTCGGGAGAGAGGTCGGCGTCAGCGGTGACAAATCCGCGATCCAGCGCATATCCGCGGGAGAGCTGGATCAGAAAGCTTTTTCCAGATCCGTATCTTCCGATTATGAATTTTGTTGATCCCTCACCGTCAGCAACTCTGTCGAGGGAATTTGTCAGAGCTTCGATCTCGTCCCCTCTTCCGATCGCAATGTACGGTGCGCCGCTTCGCGGGACAACCCCTGCGGACAGCGAGGACAAAAGAGTTCCGAGGATCCTGCGCGGAACCTTTGATGCTGTATCTTTTCCGTTTATACTGTTAACCAATTTTCTGCATCTCCTCTGTAATCTTCGATCAATACGTATTTTCCCCCGATGTTCTCGAGCAATATATCGCCTATCTCATCAAGGAAAATGTTGTTTATCCTGTCTGCGATCTCGCCTTCGTGAAGGTTTCTCGCACGGCAGTATTCCTTGAAGCTTCCGCTGAGTGCCGAGGTGAGCGCATCTCTGATGTCATCTCCGTCTTCTGCGGCTGAGATGTTTTCGCTCTCTCCGCAGATGTCACCGTTGTCGCTGTCTTCGTAATCCTCTATCATCGGCAGCTCATCCGAATCGAATCCGATCTCGCCGTCAACTGAGGGTGATTCTTCATATTCTTCGGACAATTCTGCGGTGACGCGCGGGATGTCAAAATCTTCTCCCGTCAGTCGTGCGGTGTTCGCCCACGATTCTTTTTCGATCGCCATAGCGGTAGATAAATCAAATCCCGAATCGTCCGATTCATAATTTTTCAGATAATCGACAGGCATATATTCATCTGCCGATGATTTTTTCGCTTTTTCGGGGATGAGAGGAGCAAAGTATCTGTCAATGATTGCCACTCCTGTGGGATCTGCTTTGTCGCATCCGAGCTTTGCTTTTACTCCGACTACAGATCGCACCTTGTTTTCCGCATATTTCACAAGATGTGTGACCGCCTCTCGTGAATCGGCGCGTCGGGTGAACGATACAAACTCTATATCGAGACGGCGCTTGATCCCCGATGATACGATAGCACCGCAGTATGTGTCGCGAGTCATTTTGTAAACTCTGTCGAGAGAGAGAATTGTGCTTCCGTTTTTGTGCGATCCTTCGAGAACGCGAGAGAGCGCACGCGGAATGTGAAGCTCGTAATCATCGCGGTGATCGGGATAATATCGGCTTGTTTTGTAATCGTAATCGGAGGACACCTCGATCATTGCCTTTGCCGTACCGATCAACTCTTCTTCGGTTGGCGACTGTGCCATATCGAGATAAAATTCCTTGAACTGCGCCTTGGGCGCGATCTCGTGACGGATAGAGAGGATCTCCTCGGGAATCGGGATGGCGTTTATCATACAGTAGTCAGCCATCCATTCGCACAGATAACCGTCGATCCTCGGATAAGCCTTGCGATACCCGAGCCAGACCTTTGCGAGAAGGGAAGCACCCTCAGCGGCAGGAATGACTTCGGGCAGATTTATGATCTCGTAAATGTAAAGGAGAATATACGCCGCATCGCATTCGGGGAATATCCCGTGTCGGATATTCTCGCGCAGCCAGCGGTAGTATTCGATCTGCTGACGCGACATATGCGAATACTGCGGAACGTATGAGTTGTACACGACGGGTGTGATAGCCTCAGTATACGGGATGCTCGGTTCGGCAAAATGACTCGACTTCGCATCAGAGGCAAATCTCCCGTAGAATTCAACATCGGTCTCCCAGGTTTTCACTTCAATTTTTCTTACAAGAGTGTTGTTCGGTGAATAGGTAAGAACTTCTTTGGAGGGAACTCGTTTTTTGGTCGCAAAATCGCGCCTGATCCTGCTATGCGCCGAATGACCTTTGTACGATCCTGTGGCGTATCGCGGACCGTCGACGGTGTTCACTACCTTCGGGGACGATTGCTGTGACGATTGACGCGGCGGGATCTTCTCACTTTTTGCGTGATAAGTGTATGACTCACCGCTGTCTTCTATATCTGTTGTGTCGATCGTGTGTCCTTCGAATGTCGGCGGAGCGTATTTTTTCTGCCTCGGCTGACCGAGATCCCAAAAGTTATCTCCTGAGCCGCCATCATTTGAGTCCGACGCGCGTTCTCCCGTGTTGTAAGTCCGTTTTCCTCCCGAATTTGAATCGACGGTTATGCTTATCGAAACGTTTGTTCCGCCGGATGTCTCATCTGTTGCTTTCGAGATCATATTATTAATTTTGTCGGAAAAATTCTTTTTGTCTTCCATAAGTCAACCCCGCCGTCCTTTCTTTTTTCGATTTTTGTGCCTAAAACAAACATTAGTTCGTAATAAACCATTATAACACGTTTTTTTATATGTGTCAATAAATATGGTAAAAAATTAATCTTTCGGATATGTTTTTGTCTGTATTAATGTATTTGTGTTAAATCGGTGAATATTTGTTAAGTCTTGCATAATCTTTGAATATCAATGATAAAAATGTATTTCGTCGAGTAGCTTATATAAGTGAAAAAAGAGATATGATAAGTTTTTTTAATAAACTAAAACGCGAGAAAAAATAATTAAATTAGCCAAAAATGGAAGATTTTTAGGTACTTAACAAAAAATTAATAAAATAGCAAAGAATGATATACAATGTTGTAGTATAGTAGAACATATTTGTTTTTTGACTATTTGGTGAATATGTATTCATCGCGACTGCTGCCGAAAGGAATTGCCATGCCTCTTGTTTATTACTCCGATACCGCCTCAAATAAAGCTCTCCCCATATGCGTTACGGGTGGGGGGATTGATTACGTCTGCCCATCCGCATCAAAGACTTCGTCTGAGAATTCTCAGATCTTGATAACAACTCGCGGCGAGGGTATAATTGCGTTCGGAGAAGAAATTTTTGAGATAAAACAAGGGTGCGGAATTTTTATTGCGAAGGGCACGGAGTATAACTACAGACCTCTCGGAAACGAATGGACAGTCGATTGGCTTGAATTTGAGTATTCTTCCGCGATGGAGAGTGAAGGCCTGTTCCTCGAAAAGAAATTTGCGATGTTCTCACTCAAGGACTCCGATGCGTACAGAGAGAAGATCAGCGATATTTGTGCAGAGATCGCTTTGGGTCGTCCGCGTATGGAATATGCTGCGTCAGCAAAGATGTACTCCTTTATTATGGATCTGTGCTGTGAAATGATCGCCGTTCCCACGTTTCCCGCTAAGGTAAATCCAGCGATAGATGCGATCATCGACTACATAAACGAGAATTATATGAATGAGATATCTCTCGCTGATCTGTGCAGAGCCGCAGGCGGAATGTCGGAGCAATATCTCTGCAGACTTTTTAAGCATTCAACGGGTATGAGACCTGTTGAGTATATTCTGAAAAAAAGGATCGATATCGCAAGATCACATCTTGAGAAAACAGATATGCCGATTTCCGAGGTCGTTGTAAGATCGGGGTTCAATAATACAAGCTACTTCTACCGCAATTTCAAGAAGTTTACGGGAAAAAGTCCCCTTCTGTACAGACAGCGCGCAATGGGTATTGAAGAATAAAAAATATTGTTGTTTTTCACAACAATCACCAAGCATTGTTGAAACGAAAACTTGAATTTTTATACATATTGCATTATTGACAGATATGCACCTTGTGTGGTATAATAACCACATCATTTATATTCCAAACGCTATGATGGGGAATATGGAAGCAATCGTGACTTTGCAGAGAGCTGTCGGCGAGGGTGCTCGCACCGGTGAAAGACAGTAGGTCAGAGGCATCCGCTCTCACCCCTAAGCAGCCGCCCGAACAAGTGAAAAAGTTCTACACTTGGTAACGCACTCAAACATCCGTTGTGGGATGGTTACCTTGTAATTGAGGAAGAACAGAATTCCCATTTGGTAACGCGCCCAAACATCCGTTGTGGGATGGTTACCTTGTTAATTCAGAATGAGTGAAATTCCCACTCAGTAGGCGCGGACGGATTCCCACCGTTATAGGGGAAGGGCATCATGCTGTGCCTGTGAGGGTAGAAATACCGAATA
The DNA here is from genome assembly GCA_015063455.1 of Oscillospiraceae bacterium. Classification (GTDB taxonomy): domain Bacteria; phylum Bacillota; class Clostridia; order Oscillospirales; family CAG-272; genus UMGS1696. Next base: position 1,014 of record SVUC01000007.1, on the reverse strand, counting down.
AGAGTGGTATCACGAGGTTTATACACCGCGTCTCTTTGCGAGACAGCGGTGTTTTTTGTTTCATATCCGCAAACAGCATAAAAGATAACCGCATAATAATGCGGAATACATGAATATTATCAGCAGCAAAACAGGAGGAAAAATCAATGAAAATTTCATTTTCAACACTTGGCTGTCCCGATTTCGCTTGGACGGATATTTACTCTATGGCGAAAGACTTTGGTTTCCACGGAATCGAGATGAGAGGCCTTGGCGGAGACATTTTTTCAGTTCACGCGTCTCCCTTTAAGGCAGAAAATATTGAGAAGACAAAGGAACAGTTGAAGAGACTTAAGCTTGAGATATGCTGTCTCTCCTCCGGATGCGCTCTGCGTTTCAAGGAACGTCATTCTGAGACTATTGAAGAACTCAAGGAATATATCAGTTTGGCATCCTCTCTCGGAACACCGTACATCAGAGTTCTTGGGGACCTCACCGCTGAACCGACCACTGACTTCGACGATGAATACGTTATCGAGCCGATGAAGATCCTCGCGCCTATCGCTGAAGAGGCAGGAGTTACTCTCCTGATTGAGACAAACGGTGTTTATTCCGACACGGCAAGACTTGCGGACGTTCTTGCAAGGATCGGAAGTGACAGCGTTGCTGCTCTCTGGGATTTCAATCATCCTTACAGATATAACAATGAAATGCCCGAGACAACAATCAGAAACCTCGGTGCGTTCATCAAGCACGTTCACATTAAAGACTCTATCGAAGAAAACGGAAAGACAGTCTATAAGCTCGTCGGTGAGGGCGACCTTCCCCCGATGGCTGAATATATGAAGGCTCTCCGTTCTCTCAATTATGAAGGATACATCTCTCTCGAGTGGCTCAAGCAGTATGCTCCCGAGCTCTCTGATGCAGGTATCGTGTTCCCCCATTTTGCTCATTTTATGGAGCAGTATCTCGGAACATCTTCTGCATCAGGCCATCTTATTCCCAATGAAAGAGGAGACGGGTACTATGTATGGC
>SVUC01000134.1 GCA_015063455.1 Oscillospiraceae bacterium | reverse complement strand
CTCATATGTTTGTAAAATATCGTTCTTGTGAGTTAATTCTATTAGGTTCATTGCACGCACCTACAAATTCTTGTTTATCGTTCTGTTTTATCGCCAGTTTCGCCTTTGTATTACAAAGGCGTCGGGCAAAGCCCATACCCCTACAATGTTGAATATACCACAAATCGGCAGAGAAAACAAGTTCTCTGCCGAAAATTATGTGTCGCGGACCGTCGAGGACGCCGGTCCCTACAATTTTGTAAACATCCTTATGAGAACGCTCCTAAGCCAGTCTCGGTATTTTTGCGTGTATAAAAGTATTTGCGGATATATTAACCTCTCTCCGACATTGCATCAAGCAGGCGTTGTGCCTCGCGGTACAATACGGGGGATGTATCCGGATATGTAAGCTCTCGCGGAAGCTCATCAAACACCCGTATTTCCTTCATTTCACAGTCTGGCATTTCTCCAAATGCGTGTACGACAGCAAGGAACACAACGCCGTTGGCTGAGCTCTTTGAATTATACCCCAAATAGTCGCACAGGGGATAGATATCAGCGTCCGTGATCCCGCTTTCCTCAAAAAGCTCTCGCTTTGCACTCTCGATCGGAGTCTCACCTGCCTCGATATGACCGCCCTGTGTCTCCCACGTGTCACGATCCTTGTGCATGCTCATCACCCATTTTCCCTGATACGAGCTGCATATCACAACATATTTGTATGTCTCAAGTGTATCAAGCGGGTATATTTTGCATTTAAGCTCTCGTCTTCTGCTTTCTTTATTATCCTGACTATCCTGCATTTTTGTCTCTTTCATTTGCGTCATTACCCAATATATCAAAAATCACCGCAGATAAGATGCGGTGATTCTTTATTTATTTTTTAACTTTTTCCTTCGAATCCTTCTTTGACTCCTTCACGTCTTTAAGTTCAGATTCGGACTTCTCAGACTTATCGGACTTATCGGACTTTTCAGATTTATCCGACTTGATAAGCTTTATCAGCTGATTTTCTTCTTCCTCTTCATCCTCTTCTTCTTCGATAACATCACGGCGAACCGTCATCTTGACGATTCTGTGATCCTTGATCTCTGTAACGTGAATGTGGAGAGGCTCGATCTCAATTTCAAACTCTGTACCATCCTCCGGAACAACTCCGTATTTGGAGAACACGTATCCACCGATCGTATCAAAAAGATCTGTGGGAAGCTCAATTTCGAGAGCCTTTGCAGCATCTTCGAGAGGAACAACGCCCTTGATCTCCCAGGTATCATCAGATATCTGCATAATATCCGGAGCTTCTTCCTCTTCATTTCTGCTGTCAGCGTCATCAAAATCACCAACGATCTGCTGAAGAAGGTCATTCATTGTAACGATACCGAATGTTCCGCCGTACTCATCAAGTACGATTGCGAAATGGTTTCTCGTCTGCTTCATCTTTTTGAAGAGAACGTCCGCGTGGATTCCCTCGGGAACAAAGTAAGCAGGCTTGACAGCCTCTTTGATCATTGTTTCACGGTCCGCGCCTTTGAGACGGAAGTAGTCCTTGATCGAGAGAACTCCGACTACGTTATCGATCATATCCTCACAAACGGGATACATCGAGTGACGTGTTTCGTGGATAGTGCTTTCCCAAGTTTCGTCATCATCCTCAAGCCAGAGGAACGCGATGTCTGTTCTGTGGGTAGCAAATTCGCTGACCATAAGGTCGTCGAAGTCGAACACGTTCTGGATAAGCTCCTGTTCCTGTTCGTCGATAACACCCTTTTGGCTTCCTTCATCTACCATAAGAAGAATTTCTTCTTCGCTGACATCTTCATCCTGCTCGTTGGGGTCTATTCCGAAAAGACGGAGAACACCGTTTGTGGAAACAGAAAGGAACCACACAACAGGAGAGAACAGCTTTGAAACTGCGTAGAGAAGAGAAGACATTGCGATCGCCATCTGCTCGCTCTTTTTCATAGCGATACGTTTGGGAACAAGCTCGCCGAGAATGAGAGTAAAGTACGAGAGAATGAGTGTGATAACAACTACCGCCGCGTTCTGGAGAACGTCAGGATCGGCCTTCACTCCGAGGTCAACGAGCCAATTGACGAGTCTCGTTGCAAAGTTATCCGCAGCGAACGCAGATCCGAGAAATCCGGAAAGTGTGATCGCTACCTGGATGGTTGAAAGGAACTTAGAAGGTTCCGCTGTCAGTTTTCTTAATTTTTTAGCTTTTTTATTGCCCGACTCTTCGAGCTTTGCAATTTTTGCTTCATTTACTGAAAGAACCGCGATCTCAGCGCAAGCGAACACCGCGTTTAACGCAATCAGTATTAACTGGAGAAGAAGCTGTCCCCAGATAGATTTTAACAAGATTTTTTCCTCCGATATGTATTCATGACTGTTTTAATTAAGTATCAAGATGCATTTGGATCTGCTGATCCTCGGTGAAAAAATCAGGTCAACATTCTGCGAAAATGTATGAAAGCGTTGCTTGAGATACAAAGTGATCTCAGATATGCTTTCAGATAGACAGAACCGAAAACGTTTCGTCGGTTCCCGTCTGTACAATCGCCGCCGTCCATGTAAGTATAGTCCTCCATTTTTAATAGTTGATGATATTATATCATAAGTGTAGTGTAAAGTCAACGGATTTTGGGATTTTTCCTGTAATTTACTTAGTTTTTAATATTGCTTACAGCGGTAGATTTTCCCGAATCCGCTCGGGATTACTCCTGCGCGGAGGACGCATAAAATTTTGATTCCTGCGAATCGTTAATTCTTTTGTCCTACGCGGCAGGTGCATAAAATTTCGATTTTACAAATCGTTAAATTCTTTTGTCCTGCGCGGAGGGCGCACAAAGACCCTCGCGCCGGGTCTTTGTGAATTCAGGCGCTCAAAGGGAGAGCGCAAAGCGCCTGATTATCCCTTTGAGAATTCCCTCTTATTGTCCTAATTTCCAGTAAAATTTCATCGACGCGGCAGACAATAGCCACGTCTCGACGGACGTACCGTCCGTAGTTTTAGGGGAGAATTCTTAAAGAGGGGATCAGGCATCCCGCAGGGAGTGCCCCCTCTTTAAGTGCCTGGATTCACAAGGACTCGGCACGAGAGTCCTTGTGCGCCCCACGCGCAGTGGAAAGAAAGATCTAACGATTCGTACGAATCGAAATTTGATACGCCGTCCGCCCACTCACCTTCGGTGAGTAAGGACATAAAAAACTATTGCAATTTACTCAGGCAAATTGTTTCAAAAAAACAAAAAAGTGAGAACCTTTCGGTATAAAAAGGCTCTCACCAACAAAAATGTTAACTTACGCTGTTACAATGCCGGCAGCTTCCTTAAATTCGGGACGCTGTGCCATTTCTTCACGCATCTTATACTTCATGATCTTACCTGCCGCATTCATCGGGAATCCTTCAACAAACATAACGTATTTCGGCACCTTGTGCTTAGCCATGTGATCCATAACGTACTGCTTGATCTCCGCCTCAGTCACTTCGGCATCGGGTTTCTTGATGATGCACGCCATGATCTCTTCACCGTACTGCTTGTCGGGAACACCGATTACCTGTACATCCTGTACCTTCGGATGCGTATAAAGGAAGTCTTCGATCTCCTTCGGATAAATATTCTCACCGCCGCGGATGATCATATCCTTGATTCGTCCGGTGATCTTGTAGTTTCCGTCAGGGAGACGGCGAGCAAGGTCTCCTGTATGAAGCCATCCGTCAGCGTCAATTGCATTTGCTGTCGCCTCGGGCATCTTGTAGTAACCCTTCATAATGTTGTATCCGCGGGCTACGAATTCTCCGTCAACGTTGTCGGGACAGTCCTCACCCGTCTCAGGATTTACGATCTTGCACTCTACGCCGTAGAACGCACTTCCGACGGTGTTTACTCTCGTTTCGAGTGAATCGGTCGTATAGCTCTGTGTACATCCCGGGGACGCCTCAGTCTGACCGTATACGATCGTGATCTCACGCATGTTCATCTTTTCAATTACTTCCTGCATTACCTTGATAGGACAGGGAGAACCCGCCATAATACCTGTTCTCATATACGAGAAATCGGTCTTCGCAAAATCCTCGTGACCGAGCATTGCGATAAACATTGTGGGAACGCCGTGGAAAGCTGTGATTTTTTCTTTGTTAATACAGTTGAGTCCCTTTCTCGGAGAGAATGCAGGGATCGGGGACATCGTTACACCGTGAGTCATTGATGAGGTCATAGCGAGCACCATACCGAAGCAATGGAACATCGGAACCTGGATCATCATTCTGTCAGCGGTTGAAAGATCCATACGGTCACCTATAGACTTACCGTTATTGACAATATTATAGTGAGTGAGCATAACGCCCTTCGGGAATCCTGTTGTACCGCTGGTGTACTGCATATTGCACACGTCGTGCTTGTTGATCATCGCAGCTCTGCGGTATACAGCGTCGATCGGTGTTCTCTCAGCCATAGCGAGAGCCTCATCCCAGGTCATACATCCAGGCTGCTTTGACTCAACAGTGATGATATTTCTGAGGAACGGGAGCTTGCGGCAGTGGATCGGCTTACCCGATTCGTGATCTGCAAGTTCCGGAACGAGTTCCTTTATAATTCCAACATAGTCTGAGTCCTTGTATCCGTCTACCATAACGAGAGTGTGTGTATCTGACTGACGGAGCAGATATTCAGCCTCGTGGATCTTATAAGCGGTATTTACAGTAACGAGGACCGCGCCGATCTTTACCGTTGCCCAGAATGTAATGTACCACGCGGGAACATTGGTCGCCCAGATCGCAACGTGGTCACCCTGCTTGACGCCCATTGAGATCAGCGCACGAGCGAATGTATCAACGTCGTCACGGAACTCGGGATAAGTTCTTGTATAATCGCACTCGGTATATCTGAACGCATACTGATCTGGGAATTCCTCACACATACGGTCGAGGACCTGCGGGAATGTGAGGTCGATCAGCTGATTTTTCGGCCATACATAGTACCCGTCTCCCCTTTCATTGGGAATAAGATGGCCTGATGCAGAAGATGTTCCGAGATACTGCTCCATAAAATGAGCAAAATGGGGGAACACGATACCTGCATCAGAGAGCTCGGGAGCATACTGCTTGAGCCACTCG